>JBBQGR010000015.1:0-15513 GCA_038323185.1 Phycisphaerales bacterium
TGCGACGCCTGCGGCGTCGTCGAGGCCGTCGGCAGTGGAGTCGATCCCGCATGGCTCGGCCAGCGCGTCATCGTCAACGCCGCCACGCGCGTCCCCGAGCGATCACGCCCAACCGACCCACCCGGCTCCACCCTCGCGCCAAACTACGAGCTCATCGGCGAGCACCACAGCGGCATGCACGCGCAGAAGTTCCTGATCCCCGCCGACAACATGGCCGCCATCCCCATGACCGGACAAGCCGCCATCCCCGCCGAGACCGCCGCCGCCTTCGGCCTCTGCGCCCTCACCGCCTACTCGATGATCATCACCAAGGGCCAGCTCCGTCCCGGCCAGTCCGTCCTCATCACCGGCATAGGCGGCGGCGTCGCCACCGCCGCGCTTTCCATCGCTCGCTGGATGGCCTGCCCAACGATCGTCACCAGCCGCCACCAGTGGAAGCTCGACCGCGCCAAACAACTCGGCGCGAGCCACGGAATCCTCGACACCAGCCAAGCCACAGGCCAGGACTGGTCGCGCGATGTGCGCGCCTGGTCCAGCAAGCGCGGCGTCGACATGGCCATCGACTCCTCCGGCAAAGCAACACATCTCAACTGTATTAGAAGTCTCGCGCGCGGCGGCGCCTACGTCTCGCCCGGCTGCACCAGCGGCCCCGACGCCACCACCGATCTCGCACGCCTCTTCTGGAACCAGCTTCGCGTCCTGGGCTCCACCATGGGCAGCAACGACGAGTTCCGCGAAGTCGCCGCACTCTTCAGAGCTGGCCAACTCGCCCCAGTCGTCGACCACGTCTACGAAGCCAAGGACGCCGCCAAGGCCTACTCAAAGCTCGAAAGCGCCGACCAGTTCGGCAAGATCGTCCTCCGCTGGGAATGATCGCCTTTGACTGGCCAGCCTCGGGGTGGCCCGCAATTGCGTCGCGCGTCTTCCGGCGCTCAGCGGCCGCTTTCAAAGAACAAAGCAGCCGCGGCTTGGGCCGCGGCTGCGCAGAGTGATCTTGATGTCGGGCTGCGGCGCTTACGCCTTGGCGGCAGCGGCGAGCTTCTGCTGGCGGGTATACCCGTACTTGCGCTTGAGAGGCTTGACGACCAGGCCCGTTCGGATCGCCTTGGTCGAGACGCGAAGGCGGACGGCGACGCCGTCGACGATCGTGTACACCGACTGGAGGTTGACGCGGTAGACGCGCTTGGTGATGCCCGTGGGCTTGAGACCGAAGCCGCCCTTGCTGACGGCCTGGCCACGCCACGCGCGCTTCATGCCGCGACCCGTCGTCTTGCCTGTCAGTTCACATGTGCGGCCCATCGTTCACCTCGCGAAAGAATCGTTTGTTGACCCACCGGACGATTCCAGATGGGCCTGAATGCTAGGCCGGAGCGCCGGTCCGGGCAAGGCCCGTGTGGTGACGTGATCGCCGTGACGGCCGTGACCGCCGCGATCAACGCGATCGCCGCGGCGTCAGGCTCGCGCGGGGTCTGAGCTGCCCGTTTCGGCGGCCAGGGGCACGACTTTCGCAGCGACAGGAGCCGGAGTTCGGGTCTGGTTTGGAACTTCCTTCACGCCCATGGCCTCGGCCTGTGCCTCGAAGACGCGCTTGCGTGAGATCTTGATGGCCTGGATCCCGATGTAGCTCGCCGCGACCATCGCGAGGAAGTAGATGAACCGTGCGCGAACGAGGCTCGCGCCCGCGCCGATAGTCGCGAAGCTCGCGGCGATCCCGTAGAGGGCAAAGACCGCGCCCTTCACGCCGAGCCAGCGCTTGAGCATGTGGTGCAGGTGCTGATCGTCGGCCGAGGAGATCGAGCGGCCCTCCATCTTGCGCCGGACGATCGCGAGCGTCGTGTCGATGATGGGCAGCGAGTAGATGATGAGGCCCGCGGCGACCAGGTGCGTCTTGCCCGTGTCGCCCATCGTCAGGATGATGACGCACGCGACAAACCCGAGCAGCAGGCTGCCCGCGTCGCCCAGGAAGATCGTCGCGGGGTTGAAGTTGTGCGGCAGGAAACCCATGCACGCGCCCAGCAGCGCAAGACACAGGATGATGCGCTGACCATCGCGCGGGCCGTCGTCCGCGACGGCGAGCCCGAGCGCAATCACGAGGAAGCCGACCGCCGCGATGGCCGTCGTGCCGCTGAGCAGGCCATCGAGCCCGTCGATCAGGTTGCTCGCGTTGGTCAGGCCGATCACCGCGAAGCCGATGATGCCCGTTCCGATCCAGTAGATCACGTCGATCGGGATCGCCTCGCCCACGCCGGGGACCGAGCTCGGCAGCGGGATGAGAAAGCCCAGCGTCTCGAACCCGTTGATGTTGAGCAGCGGGATGCCGATGGACTTACAGATCGGGAGGATGAGTCCCGCGGCGAGCTTGACGCCGACCTCGTCGATCGCGAGCGCGGCGGCAGCAAAGAGCTGGCCACCGAGCTTCACGCGCGGCGAGATGTGGGCCACATCATCAACAACGCCCACGAGCACGATCACCGTCATGCCGAGCAGGATCGAGAAGGGAACGGGCATCACGAAGCCGCTCTCGCCGAGATTGTCGGTGCGGTGCCATTCCATCATGCCCGGTACGCGCGTGCCGATGACGGCGAAGACGATGCCGGCCATGAGGCCCAGATAGACGGCAACGCCGCCGAGATACGCGACGGGCTGCTTGTGGATCTTGCGCGCCTGATCGGGGCGATCAATGACGCCGCCGTAGATGGCGAGCCGGCGCATGAGGGGCGTTGCAATCAGCGTGACGAGGAAGGCGGCGATGAGCACGCCCACGTACCCCTCGAAGATCGACAGGCGCGTAGGCGCATCGGCCTGGTTCGCGAGCGCGCTCGCGGCGAACGCCGGAGCCAGCGACGAACCAAGTTGGAGACCTGCCTGGATCACGAGCGAACCTCTGGGGCTGAGAGACTCTGGTGCGTTCCGGACGCGAACTGCGGACGAGCTTCCTGGATCCAGCGCGCGACATCGGCGATGGTCTGCTCGAGCGTTGTGCGCGGGGCCCAGCCGATGAGCTGCCGCACGCGTGAGAGATCAGGCCTGCGCTCGAGCAGGTCCTCGAAGCCGCTGCCGTAAGCCTCACTGTACCGCACGCGCTCCACGCACGAGCGCGAGCCGAGGGTCCGGATCACAAGATCGGCCAGCGCCGCAATGGAAATCACACGGTCTGAGCCGAGGTTGAACACGGCGCCAGCAGTGCGGGGATCGCCCATCAGCAAGGTGAGCGCTGGCACCACGTCGCGCACGTCGCAGAAGCAGCGAGTCTGTTCGCCGCTGCCATAGACGTGGAGCGGTTTGCCCTCGATGGCGGCCGCGACGAAGCGCGGCAGGACCATGCCGTAGTCGCCGACCTGTCGCGGGCCGACGGTGTTGAAGAACCGCACGACCGTCGCGGGCAGGCGCTCCTTCTCGTGGTACGCGAGCGCGAGGAACTCATCGATAGCCTTGGAGCATGCATAGGACCAGCGCGTCGCGGTGGTCGGGCCGTAGACGACGTCGTCGGTCTCGGAGAAGGGGACCTTGGTTGATTTTCCGTAGACCTCGGAGCTTGAAGCAATCAGTGTGCGGGCGGGACCGCCGCCGGGGCCGTGCGTCATGGCGAAGCGAAGCATCGCGGCGGTCTGCTCGACGTTGACCTCGATGGAGCGGATGGGCTCTGCGATGACGAGCTTGACGCCGACGGCCGCGGCGAGGTGGTAGATCTCGTCGAAGCACTCGCCCTCGCCGAAGGCGTGGAGCGCGAGAGAGAGATCGGCCTCGACGACACGAAGGCTCGGGTGCGCGGCGGGGAGATTGTCGCGCCGGCCGGTGGAGAGATTGTCGACGACGGTGACGGTGTCGCCTCGGGCGAGGAGATAGTCAACGAGTGTGGAGCCGATGAAGCCCGCGCCGCCACTGACCAGGACGCGCCTGGGAGCGTCGGGTTTTTCTGGTCGCGCGGTCTGCGGCATGAGTGCCTTTCGCGTTGTGTTGCGGCGGGCTAGGCGGCCTGCTGGTACTCGTGGCTGACCTTCATGTTGCCCTTCATGTAGCCGCCGGCGGAGGCGCGAACGGCGTTGACGATGACGCCGAGAAACTCGCCGCGTGCGTCGGTAAGCTCGTTCTTGAGGCGGTTGACCATGCCGCGCTTCTCGGCCATGGCGCGGACGACGAGGATGGAGGCGTCGCACTTCTGGGCGAGGGCCTGACCATCACCGGCGACGACGGCGGGCGCCACGTCGACGAAGATGACGTCGTACTTGGAGCGGACCTGCGCGAGCAGCTCGCCCATGGCCAGCGTCGAGAGGCGCTCGAAGATGCGGTGCTCCTTGGAGCCCGCCGTGAGGATGTCGAGGTTCGCGGTCGAGGTAGCCTGGATCACATCGGCGAGCGTGCGCGAGTTGCCGAGCACGTCGGCGAGTCCGGGGGACTCTTGCAGGCCGAAGATGCGGTGCATCGCGGGGCGACGGAAGTTGGCGTCGATCACGAGCACGCGGCGTTCGGCGCTGGCCAGCGAGAGGGCAAGGTTGGCGACAACGGTGGTCGCGCCCGAGCCGGGGAGGCCGCCCATCACCAGCACGGTGCGCTGGTCGGCAACCTGGATGCGCTTAAGGAGCGTGCCGCGAACCTGGCGGAAGCTCTCGGCGACGACGCCCTTGGAGCGGTCGCGGAAGGCGGTCTCGGCGGCGCCCGCGCCGGCCGGATCTTCGGCTGCGTCGGGGATCCATCCGAGCAGACGCGTGCGAGGGAGGATCGCGATGTCGGCGGGGCCCTTGACGCGCTGGTCCACGAGCTCACGAAGAAAGACGATGCCCGAGACAAGGCCAAGGACCGAGACGATGCCCGCGGGGATCAGGAGGCGCCATTGCGGGAAGGCCATCTCCTGCGGCGGGCGCTCGGCCTGGACGAGGAGGACGCGGTTGGCCGCGGAGAGCGTGCTTAGGCCCTGGATGTCCGAGAGGTCCTTGGAGAAGGAGGCGCGGTTGGCCTGTGCGCCCTGGATCTGGCGCTCGATGTCCTGGAGCTGGCCGGAGATTCGGGTGAGGTCGGTCAGGCGGGCTCGCTTCTGGGTGGCGTTCTGGTCGAGGGTGCGCCGCTGGGCCTCGAGCTGGGCGAGGCCGCGGCGCATCTGATCGAGGTCGGCATCGAAGGACTTCCTGAGCAGGTCCTTGCGGGTCTCGTCCATGTTGGAGCGGGCGCCAGCGAGGCGTGCATCGAGCTGCTGGTACGAGCGGTGTTCGCGGCCGATCCCCATGTTGAGCAGCGTTTGCTGCTCGTTCTCGATGCGGGAGATCTCGGCCTTGACCTCGAGCATGAGGGGCTCGCGATCGACCTGCTGGCGGAGATTGTCGCCATAGGTGATGCCAGCTGGGCTGTTGAGCTCCTCCTGCATGATCTGGCTCTGGGCTCGCGCGCCGTCCAGGTCCTGCGTGACCTCGACGAGCTTCTGGTTGATGGTCTGGAGGTTGGCGCGCTCGCTGTTCATCTGGTCGTTGATCGAGTCGACGCCCTGGGTCTGGATGATCGAGGCTCGCTGCGAGGCGAGGGTCGTGATCTCCTGATCGACGCGGGCGAGGCTGTCACGCAGCGTGGTCTGGCGCTCATCGAAGCCGGCGCGGCCGCGCCGGCCGAGCTCGGCCATGTACTTCTGGCGGACCAGGCCCAGGATCGCGGTCGTCTCGAACTTGTCGGTCCCTTTCATCGAGAGCTCGATGAGAGTGGTCTGCGGGATCAAGCGGGCGCCAACGTAGTCCTCGAGGTCCTTGGCGGCGTCGTCTGAGTCGAATGCCTGGAGCCCGGTGGCGGGGTCGGTCCTCATGTAATGAGCGGCCCACTTGGGTGCCTGGGTCACGAACTGGGGATCCTCGACGGTGCGCCGGTAGACGTCGGCGGAGGTCATCTGGCGCACCTCGGTCGCCATGAATCGCAACATTTCCTGGTCGTTGGCCATCGTCGTCGTTTTGGCCACGCCCTCGAAGGCGGGCGTGCAGTTGAAGACCGCGGCGGGTCGCCACTGCGGATAGACCTGTCGCAGCACAAGGTGGGCGCCGACGCCCAGGCAGCCGCCGACGATGGCAGCGCCGAGCAGCACCCACTTGTAGCGGTTGAGGAGCTTGATGGGGTCGATGGCGCCGAAGGCAGAGGGGGCAGCGGTCTGCGAAGCACCGCCGCCGCCGCCCATGCGAGCCGCGGCAGAGGCCGCCGCCTGAGTCGCGACTGGTTGACCCGCGGATGTTGTGGTCGTCGTCATCGTCCGTCCTTCCACTTCAGAACCCGCAAGCGAGCTCGGTTTCGGGCGGTGCCAACTCTCGGCACGCCCGCCAGTTTTCCATTCGGTCCGATAGGCCTGCTGGCTGAGCCCGATCAGGCGGCACGCCAGAAACCTACTGGTGGGAACTCAACTTCCCAGACACATCTGTCTTCACACGAACCAGTCCAATCACCCGTAAGACCCATCGGCCTCACGGATGCAACGTCAGATTCCCCGGCCTAGAGGCCCAAGGTGGTGCGCAATTGCTGCAGCTCGGCGACGATCGTCGGGTCGGCCTGAGCACCTAGGCGTGTGGCGACTTCCTGGGCCCGGCTCGCGAGGGTCTTGGCCTCTTCGGTCTTCTGCTGCTTGATGAGGGCGTCGATCAGGTGGACCACGATCGTGAGCTGCCCGGCTGGCGAGGTCGAGCTGCTGAGCGCCTGTCGAAGGTGGCCCTCAGCCTCGGGCGCTTTGCCCAGGGCCAGCAGCGTGACGCCGAGGGTGTCCAATATGTCCGCGCTGGTGGGGGCGAGCTTGACGGCCCGCTCGGCCAGGGGCAGGGCGAGCTCGGGCTTCTGGAGCTTCTTTGAGAGCATGAAGGCGGTGTTGTTCAGAAGCTCCATGTCCTCGGGGAACTCTTCGAGGCCCGGCTTCATCTCTTCCACGGCATCCTGGAAACGGCCGAACGTATAGAGCACGGCTCCCATCGTCCGGAACGTGGCCTGACGCAGGGCAGGGTTCTTCGAGGACTTGATGATCTCGCGCAGTGTCCTCAGGCCAGCCTCGAGGGTGGACTCTTCCTCGATGTCGATGCGGGCGCGGAAGTAGGCGAGCCACTCGGTGGCTCCGGGGACGACGCCTTGGCTGATGGCGTTCTCATAGAAGGTGCGGCGCTGCTCGGACTTGTCGAGCACCTCGCGCATCGAGGTGCTCCAGCTCATCATCGGCTGGGCCTGGGAAGGATCCAGCACGCGGAGGGCCGCGACGGCGGCGGACGCGGCCTCGCCGCGACGGTCCTGCAGGATGCGGAGTCGAGCCGCGGCCATGAGGAAGCCGGAGTTGGTGGAGATGCGGTCCCTGGGCTTGGTCAGGACGGTCAGGATGCGCTCGGCCTCGCCCAGCGATGGGTTCTCCTTCACTAGGAGCGAATCGAGGTATCGGAGAGCAACGGCGTCCTGCTGATCGATGTCGAAGGCGGCCTTGAAGAAGCGCCGCGCGGGAGCGAGGCGGTTGTTGCGGAAGAAGGTCTCGCCGATGCCATAGGCGAGCTGCACGTCGCGCGGGCGGGCGCGGACCGCTTCATCGGCGACGATCTCGGCGTCCTGATCGCGCGGGCGTGAGCCAGCGGACTCCATGACGAGCAGGTCCGAGACCAGGCCCAAGGCCAGCGCCGTGTCGGAGGGGTTGAGGCGGATGACGGTGCGCAGATCGGCGATGGCGCTGTCCTTGTCGTCGAGGCGCGCGTGGATCGCGCCCCTCAGGCGGAAGGCCTGCCACAGGCTGGGCTGGAGCTGGATGGCGCGGCTGAAGTCGGCGAGCGCGTCGCGGCTCTTGGGATCCTGGGCGAGGAGCAACTGGCCGCGCTTGAAGAAGACGCGCGCGTCGTTGGGGAAGCGGACGACGGCCTTGTCGAGCGCCTCGCGCTGGCCCTTGGCGTCGCCGCGGCCCGAGAGAACGTCGGCGGTCAGGAGCATGGAGGCGATGTCGGTCTCGCGGCCATTGACGCCAGCGAGAGTGGCCTCGGCCTTGTCAAAATCGCGGAGCATGACCTGCACCTCGGCGAGGCGCTTGCGGAAGTTCTGGCCGTCGTCGTCGACTCCAGCGGCGAGCATGCCCTCCAGGGTCTTGGCCGTGTCGGCGTAGCGGCCAGCGCGGAAGAGTATGTCGGAGAGGATGCGATCAACGTCCAGGGTCTTGGGGTCCTGATTGGCCCGGGCCTTCTCGAGCTGCTCGATGGCACCGTTCTGGTCGGCGCGGTCCATGAGGAACTGGGCGAAGGTCAGGTAGGGGCCGACCTCGGGCTTGGGGAGGCTGGCGATGTAGTCATCGAAACTCTTGATGGCACCGAGCTGGTCGTCGCTGGTCCAGCGATAGCCAGCGTCGAGGGCGATCCAATCAAGCCCCTTGCCGAGCTCGCCCGCGGCGTTGATCGCCTCGCGAGCCTTCTCCATCTCGCCAAGGTCCATGTGAGCCTGGGCCAGGGCCATGAGGTTGGAGCGGTCGCGCGGGTTGGCGGCGCGGGCTCGGCTGCGGCGCTCGGCGACCATCTTGCGGTCGCCTAGTTCACCCTCGAGCTCGAGCCACATGTTGAGGAACTGCGCGTCGCCTTCTGCATAGCGAACAGACTGGCGTGCCGCGGCGAGGGCCTCCTCGCGCCGGCCCATCGTGGCCAGCGTGCCAACAAGCTCGTTGATGGCGGCGACATCGGTCGGGCGGAGCTTCAGGGCCTCGCGGAAGGCTTTCTCGGCGTCGCCGGGGCGGCCCGCGCCATTGAGCAGTCGGCCATACAGCCGCCAGTGCTCGGGCTGAACCGCCGCGCGGTCGACGACCTCCTTCATGACCACGAGGGCCTCGGGGATCTTGTTCTCTGAGGCGAGCATGCGGGCCCGGAAGGTCACGCCGCCGACGTTGTCGGCGTTGGAGACGGCGGCACGTTCCACGAACTTGCCCGCCGCGGCCATGTCCTTGGCCTCGATGGCGCCGACGAAGCGGATCTCAAGGATGCGGCCATCGTTGGGCATCAGCGCCTCGGCCTTCAAGAGCGCGGCCTCGGCCTCGTCGGGCTTGCCCTGCGTGCGATACGCGATCGACTTGGCGAACTCGATCTCGCCATCGGGAACGGTGCCGCGCTGGAACTCCAGCACGGCGAGCTTGCGCTCGAGCTCGTCGGTGATGGAGAGTGCGATCTCCATTTCCTTGAGGCCGCGGTCCTCGGGGTGGGCGATGATGGCGGCCTTGACGTCGGCAAGCGCCAGCTCGCGCTGGTCGAGCCTCATGCGGGCGCTGACCAAGGCGCGCACGAGGCGTACGTCGGGGCCGGCCTGCTTGAGCCTGGACTCGATGAACTTCACGACCTCTTCGGCGGCGCCGGGCTTGTCGGCCAGCCGCTGCTGGAGGCCCTGGGCCTCGATAATGATCTGCTGGATGGGATCGGTAACGGCGCCCTGTCCTCGGAGCGCGCGAACTGTGGTGAGGCGCTCATTGATGGCGGCGTTGTCCGGGAGGGCCTGGGCGGCGCTGGCGTAGAGCGACTCGGCTTGCTCGAGGTTCTGCATCGCGAGCTCGACATCGCCGAGGGTGATGACAGCCTGGAGGTTGCCGGGCTGAACCTGCAAGAGCTCGGTCAGGCGTTCCTTGGCCTGGCCGGGGAGCTGGAGCTGGAGCGCGACCTGAGCGCCAAGAAGCAGCGCGTCGGGATCGTTGCCCTGTGCCATCTTGTTGTAGCGGGCAATCAGCTCGTTGGCCTGCGGGAGCTTGCCATCGATGAAGGCGAGCCAGCCATCGATCAGGACGAGGCGCGGCGAGTCGTTGCCCTCGACCTTTGCCATCTCCGCGCGGTGGGCGCGGGCGGACTCGGCAAGCGTGGGGCGCGCCTCGGGCGTGGCGCGCTGCCAGGCGCGGACGGTGTAGAGGGCCTTGAGGAATCGGGCCTGGATCCGCTGGCCGAAGAGGCGCGAGCCCTCGGTGCTGATGGCCGGAACGGGGAGCAACACGATGCGATCAAGCTCCGCAACGGCTAGCGCGATGGCATCGCGAGATGCGAGGACGTCGGCACGGGCGATGGCGAGGTCGGCGTCGGCCGGTCGCTTCTCGGAGGCCAAACGTGTGGCTTCCTCGGCGCGTGCGAGCCGTGACGCGGGGTCCAAAAGCTGCTCGAGCGAACGAAGCATGTCGAGGACGCGCAGCGTGGCCCGGCTCGGATCGGCCTTGATCATCGCGAGAGCTTCGTCGAGCTTGGGCTTGGCGTCGGCCTGGAAGGCGATGGCCGCGGCGCGGACATCGCTGCCAGAGTTGCGGGCGCTGCGGACCGCACCGTCGAACTCGCGCCGCACCTGCTGGAGCAGCGCGCCGGGGTTGCCGGGGTTGGCGGCGGAGAACTCCGCGCTGACCTGCCCGACGGCCTTGTCCAATCGCGCCTTCTCCTCGGACTGGCTGGTGCGCTCGGCCTGGTTGGCAAGGACGCTCAGCAGATCCTGGAGCATGAGGGAGGACTCGATGTCGGAAGGTTCAACGCGCAAGGCGGCGCGAAGGTCTTCCTCGGCGCGCTTGCCCTTCTCGCCCGCGGCCTCGGGCGCGGCACCGACGATCCGGGCCTCGGCCAGGCCGCGGTAGCGGCGAAGCACCTCCCACGGGCCGGGCTGCTTGGCCGCGTGATAGGCGAGGAAGGTGTTGGCCTCGTTGACCATGAAGTCCACGGACTCGCGTTGGAAGGGAGCGTCGAGAACCTGACGCTTGAGCATCTCGAGATACTCGCGCTGGGCCTCGACGTTGTCACGCTGCACCTGCGCGAGCGAGCGGATCGCGTTGCGAAGGTTGTTGAGATCGTTGTTGTACCGGACCTGCTCGGGGGGCGAGAGCTTCTTGAGCGAGTCGCGCCACTTGCCCAGGTACTCGGAGTTGGTCTTCTCCTTGAAGACCGCCTTGCTGTAGTAGACGACGGCGTCGTCGAACTTGCCCGCGGCAACAGCCTTGTCGCCCATCCGCGCAAGGTCCGTGGCGGAGTTGGTGACGAGGTAGTACGTGGCGCCAGCCACCAGCGCGAAGGCGCCGATCAGGCCCGCAGCCAGCATCGAGACAAACTTGACATTGACCTTGCTTGCCATCGCGCTCGCTCCGACTTCTCACGCTCCTGGGTGCTGGCCTCTGTCGCCAGCGCACTCCCGAGAGGCTTGTGTTGATTCCGACTTCCACCCGAACCGACCCGAACTAACCTGACCCGACCCGACCTGAAACGACTTCCATCCGACGATTGCTGCTACCAATCCATCGTTCTTGCTGCTGGTTCCATCAGCTCCCGCCCTTCGTGGCCGCTTCGCTCGGCTCGGGGTACCGGCCCGCCTCGACCTCGACCCAGTCGGGGACGCAGAGCATGAGCTCGGGCAACAGACCATCGAGAAGGCTCGCGGCCTCCTTGGCGAGCTGCTCGCCGCTGGTGATCCCGCTGACGCTGGTGACCTGCACCTTCATGTAGAAGGCGTACTTGGTTCGAAGGTCGAAGGCGAGGAGTCGAACGCCCTCGGCGCTCGAGACCCAGCCGCCGTTGGCGACGAAGAAGTAGCCCGCGTAGAAGGGCTGCTCATCACGCGAGCGAAACTCCATCGTGCGGAGCGCAATGTCTCCGGGATCACGCGGCAGTCGCACGTTGACGCCCGGCGCGGTGCTGAACTCATTTGGGAGGCGCACGCGGAAGATCCTGCCCGCGAGATGCTCGGGGACGCCCTCGTCCTGCACCCACGCCGCCTGATCGAGCGGGAGGGGCAAGTCGCCCATGATCCCGCCGATCTGCAGGCCCCCGCCGACGAAGCAGCGATCGGGCACATGCGGCACGGTATCGATCATGCCCGTGTAGTACGCGGCGTGGAAGTCCATGCGAACCGGGACGCCCACGCCACTACCACCGTCCTTCTTCGCGCGCGTGTCCTTGCGGACGAAGACGCGCGAGATGTAGTTCTTGGTGCCCAGCACTTCCTCGACCTCGGCCTGCTCGCGCCGATCGACACCTTCCTGAATCCAGAGCGCGGTCTCGCGCGGGAGGCCCGTCAGGAGGCGGTTGTTGGGAGGCTCGATGGCCTCCTTCTGCAGCGTGATCTTGAAGTACGAGACGCCCGCAGAGAGGCCCGCGGCGGCGCCGAGCATGACGACCATCGCGACGAACGTCGCGGCCCAGGCCGCGCGGTTCGTGCCCGCAGCACGCTGGTTCGTGATCTGGTTCTTGGTCTCGTTCATGTTCTGGTTCATGGTCTCGTTCATGGTCTGGTTCACGAAACGCCTCCAACTTTGGGCGCGTTCTGAGCCTGCGCAGGGGCCGCGGCCGGAGCGTCGTCCGCGATCACGCGGTTGAGCGCCCACACCACGCCGAGAAAGAGGAAGAGCCCCGGCACCAGGAGCAGCGTGCCGATCAGCATGTGGACATCGCCGGTAGCGAGGTCGGGGTCGATCAGGCTCAGCAGCGCGAGGATCACGACGCGGACGACGTTGAGCAGCAGCGCCACGGGCGTCGCGAGGAGCACGAGGAGGATGCGCTGCCACCACTCGCTGCACGCCAGCACCGCGACGGCGGCCCCGAGCGCGAGGAAGGCGATCACCATGCGCATGCCGCTGCACGCCTCGGCGACGTTGAGCGGGATTTCCTTCCCCTCGTACACCATCTTGAGCGTGTTGCCATCGACCTCGACGAAGAACAACTTGGTCGCCGCGAGGAGCGAGAGGACGAGGTACGCGCCCTGGCTCGCAAGCAGCTGGAGCGCGAAGGTGATCTTGATCATCACCTGCTCGCTGATCGTGACGCCGAAGGCCAGGAACGCGATGGGCAGGAAGAGCGCCCTGAAGAGGACGGGCCCGCCGACGAGCAGAACGAGCCCCGAGAGTGCGAGGATCATCGCCGCCCCCTGGAGCATGTGGTTCGAGACGCCGACGATGAAGAAGAAGTAGCTCACAACGCCAAGCAGCAGCGGCGAGAGCCCGGGCCAGAAGGGCGCGGTGGGCGCAGAGAGGATGACATCGCGCACGCGCCACGCGAGATAGCCGCTGATGAGCGGGATCACGAAGGCGTGGCCCCAGTCCTGCATGTTCTCAACGCTGTGGCGGCTTTGCGTGATGAACCAGCGCCAGAACAGGAGCCCGAAGGCCACGGCAAGCAGACCCACGCGGGTCCAGGCGAGTGTCGAGACCGCGCGAGGCATCGCGGCGGCAAGAGCCACCTTCGAACCACCGCCGCTTGCAGTGTTGACACTGCTGACACCGCCAACCGTCGCCACACTGCCTCCTGTCTTGGTGATCCGATCCGAAAAACCTCGCGGGCTTCGACTGCTCAACCACTCCCACCTCGTGACCGAACCCACCGTTCTCCGCACGTGCTGGCGGCGGTGGAGCGCGATCTCATCCGCGGCACCGGGTGCCGACGACGCGTCCCTTCGTCGGCCAGAACGAAGGGTTCGCCGCCACGATCGCATCCGTGCGACGCCGAGCCGGGCGCTCCGCGCCCGCGCAGGTCCCACGACCCGCACCACCCTCACACCCCCACTCCCACAACTCGCACCACCATCACGCGCACTGTCACGCCCTCCACCTCCATCTGATCACGTGCCCCGGCCTGCTACTGGCCGAACTGGTTGACCGGCGGCGGGCCGAAGATGTCGTTGGCGATGTTGCGATCCAGCACGAAGCCGAAGCCATAGCTGGCGCGCATGCCGTTGCGGAAGACCGCGAGCGGCAAGGCCCAGAAGGCCGTGCCGACGTTGATGTGGTCGTTGTTCTTGAGGAGCACGTCTGGCTGCGTGCGTGCGAAGATGGCGCGCCCATCGAGCATGATGGTGGCCTGGCGATCCTTGCCGATCATGCGCGTGAGCTCGATCTTTTCGGGAACAGCGAGCTCGCCGAGGCCGCCAGCGGAGTCGATGGCGCGCGTGAGCGTGAGGCCGCCGGTGGCGGGGATCTGGAACGGGCCGGGGCGTGCGACCTCGCCGCCGAGGAAGACGATGCCGTCGCGCGGCGCGGGGAAGCGGATAACGTCGCCGGAGCGCACGACGATGTTGGCGTTCGGGCGGCCGTTCAATAGCTCGGGGTAGCTGATGCGGATGATGCGCTGGGCCAGGAGCGTGTCGACTGCGGCGCCCGAAGATCCGGCCTCGCGTCCTCGCGCGACCTCGACCCACTTGCCATCCACGAAGACCCAGGGAGATGTGGATCCTGTGCCGCTAGTGCCAGCTCGCCCATCGGGGAGATCGATCACTGGCGCTGGTGGATCATCGCTGAGAAGGCCGGGACTACCGCCGCCGTCGGGGCGCGTGGCGCCGCCCTCACCGGGAGCCGGGGGAGCTACATCGTTGATGATGCGCATCAGCTCATCGGCGGTGGGCGCGGGGGCGGCGGTACCGCCGGGGCGCGAGGCTGGGCGCGTGCCGGAAGATCCGGAAGAAGTTCCTGAGCTTGAACCCGGCGAGCCACCCGACGTTGAGGCGGAAGCGAGCGGGATCTGGCGGATGATGTAGAGATACTCGATGGTCTGATCGCTGCCGAAGACCGAGCCGCCGCTGGTGATGGCCTCGAGGAGGCGATAGTCCGAGCGCGGGATCTGGTACGTGCCGGGCTCCGCGATGGCGCCCAGCAGCGTGAAGGTCTGCTGGCGTGCCGCGAGCACGGAGATGTTGGCGAGGGGCTTGCTGACCAGCCGCGTCATCTCGTTCTTGATGAGGTCGATGGCGCCCTCGACGGTGAGGCCCTCGACCGCGACGCGTCCGAGCTGCGGCAGCTCGATGAATCCGCGCTGATCGATCGTGACTTCGAGGTCCTCGGCCTGGCCGATCTGGACCAAGTCCCAGAGCGTGACACGGAGAATGTCGCCCGCGCCGAGGCGATACTGCATCGGCTGGGGGACAAGATCCTCGGCGACGGGATCGCTGAACTCGATCACGTCGGCGGCCTCGTCCTCGATCGCGGCGATGCGGTCCAGGATCGGGACGACCGTGGGCGTGTATTCCCATCGGCCCGCGACGCTGGGATCAAAGTACGAGTCCTTCGCGTATTGGCAGCCCACCAGCATCGGTGCGCCCGCAGATGCGAGCAGCGCGAGCGCGGCCCGACAATACACGTCTCGCTTCGCCGCCGTCTTCGTCTGGCCTGTCCCTGTCACGCCGAGCTCCTTCATCTATGAGGTAGATCGCAGTCAGCGACGAACCCCAATCAAAGACCAATCGTTGACCACCCACGCACGCCGATGCGTGTGAACCGGGAACATCGCCTCGGCCCCCGGGCCCTGAGTGTAGTTCCCGGACCCAACCATCGACCCGACGATCCCCCCGGGTTCAACTCCCCAACCCATTTTGACATCAGTACCGAACGAACTACGACTCTGGCCCCGGGCCAACTCGGGCGGATTCAAGTCGGGTGGTACGTCGCAACTGGGCTGCGAGTTTGGCCGGATCTGAATGCCCGGCAAGATGCGGTAGCGCGCTCGCTCAGTCCTACGCTTCCAACGATGAATCCCACGCCCGCCGAGAACCTCAACGCACGCACGCTTGCGAGACATCCTCGGCCGCTGGGTGGTGATCCGCTGCGGACGATGGACCCGCCAAAGC
>JBBQGR010000016.1:0-15295 GCA_038323185.1 Phycisphaerales bacterium
TCGATACAGATTTCGACTCCGAGCTGGAGACGGCGATGGAGCCGCCTGCCGAGCCCGCAAAGCAAGCCCCGCCGCCGATCAAGCCCGAAGAGCCGGTGCTTCCGCCGCCGCAAGTGGCACCCGAGATTCCAGAGATGCGTCCCGGCGTTGACGGTGGCGCGGCCGACGCCGCGGCGTGGCTGGCGTCGCAGTCTGAGGCCGAGCACCGCGGCCTTCCATCAACTGTGGAGCAGCCAGCCCTGACGCAGGAGCCGGGTCTTCCCACGCCACCATCGATGCCGTCGCCCGCATCTGATCCGGCCGCCGCCGCGCCCGCGCAGAGCGCCGCCGACGCCGCGCTGGCGCAGCCCTCGCCAACGCCCGGGTCCGAGCCAGCACCCTCGGTCACGCCGCCTGCGGCTCTCGCTGCGGCACCGGCCGTGAAGGGCGAGAAGGAAGGCGTGACGAATCCCTCGCTGGTTCAGGCGCCATCACCACCGCTGCCCGCAGCGCCGGGCACCTCGCCGCACGAGGCTGAGGTTGGTCCGGAGCCCAAGCCCGATGGTGAACCCGAAGCGGCAAAGCCGCAGGCCCCCGAGGCAGCGCCGGATCTAAAGGAGTTCGAAGAGGGGCCGAAGGCACCAGGACCACCGAGAGAGGTTGATTCACAAAGACCCACGGTGCCCCTGCCCACGCCGCGCGAAGAGTCGCCCGCACCGAGCACGAAGAACGGGAAGGATTCGAGCGCGACGAAGGAAGCGACTCCAGAAGCGCCCCAGGTCGAGAAGCCCGATGATGCGGCACCGACTCCAGCCAATCGTGCGGATCGCGCTGAGCCACCACGGGGCCGGGCCGACGCGCCGGACGGCGCGGTGCCGACTGCCGTGCAGTCGCCCGACGCCACCGAGCCTGTCGAGACTGAGCCTGTCGAGACCGAGCCTGTAGATACTGAGCTAGAGACGCCAAGCTCGCCAGATCTGAAACCCGCGGCTGACCGCTCCAGGCCAAACGAAGCTGCCTCTTCATCGGAGATGTCTACCACGTCGAGTGCATCGAATCCTTCCGCACCTTCACCACCATCAATGCCTTCGCCCGGCGGTACAACGTCCGGGGATCGTCCGTTTGAGCGTGCGGATCGCGATGTCGATCCGACATCGGTGGCCGGGGTGGGCGAGATTCGATTCGGGAAGGTGACGGCGCGCGCTGGGCTGGAAGTGCTGCCCGCGCGGCCGCGGTTCAGCCACACTGTGCGGTTCACGACGCTGCCTCGGAACCCGCTGGTTCGCGTGACGTTTAGCCGCGTGGGCCGAGTGACGAAGGCCGAGTTCGTGCGTGGGCGCAGCACCGGGTATCCTGAAGTTGATGGTCCGCTGCTGACTGCGATGTACCGCTGGACCGCGCGGGGCGCCAAGCTGCGGGAAATTGGGCCCACTGGTGTGACGATGACATTCAAGGTGCTGCTTCGCGAGGAGCGACAGCTTGGCATGCCACAGTCAGAGAGGGAGCTTGGTCGCGAAGGTTCAGCGGGCGAGGGAGCCCAGCCGAAAGCTCTGCCAGAGGATCCCGACTTTTCCGAGCCGCGGCCGTAGAGTTGCCGGCGATCGTGACGATGTGATGTGCGGCGTGATTGTGACCTGATCATCATGCCTCGCTCAAGCACATGATCAGAGACGTGAGCCGATGAGATTTCGACGCAAGGACGCACGGATGCCTCGCACGATGAAGACTTGGAATCTTGAGCGCGGGCGGCGCGGTGCCTTGCGACTGCGCGAGCTCGCTGCGTGCGCTGGTGTCTTGATCGCATCCGGCGCTGCGCGGTCGCAGGACAGCCTCATCCAGTTTGGCAAGGGCGTGACGCTGCGCGTGGTTGATCAGGGGACCGAGGACATGGGTCCGCTGGCGCGGTCGTCGCGGATGTCGCGTATTGACCTTCGAATGCCGAGCGGATTTGACCGGGTGTACCGCGTTGAGTCATCCACGCTTGGTGATGCGGCGCCAGCAAGGTACGCGCGCGTGAGTGGTGCGCTTGTTGCGATCTTCCCGCGATCCGAGTACGCGACGAGCGAGCGCGGCACGAGCATCCTGGTTCCCGCGGGCACGGTCTACGCCATCGGTGCGGAGAGCGCCGCCACCGTAATGGCATCCCAGCGCCCCAGCACGCTGCCGAGGCCGGAAACGATGGACCGACGCGCTTCCGCGCGAGTCGATACACGAGTTCAGATGCGGGCCAAGTCGGCGGCGACACGAGTTGAGATGAGCGCGGTGCGTGAACTCGCAACGGGCTCTGACACTGGCGCAGATGCAATTGCCCCCGGAGGCGACTCGTCGCCATCGGCTGCTGGCATTGCAGCGCCCATGAGCATCTGGACCGATGAGCTATACCGCGCCGCGCGGATCACGGCACTGCTCGATCATCCGGGCGAATGACGCAGCGGCGCGGCAAATTTTCCGGTCAATTGCGCCCCGTCGTGCTCCATCACCCACAATCACGCTGTATCACGCTCAATCACGCGCGGGGATTGCTTCCGTCGGCGATTGAGGATCGCATGCTCGTGTCGGACTGCAGGTTCCTCATTCGGTAGTAATCCATGATGCCCAGGTTGCCGCTGCGGAAGGCGTCGGCGATGGAGCGGGGAATCTCGGCTTCCGCGAGGATGAGCAGGGCGCGGTTCTTCTCGGCCTCGGCCTTGTACTCCTGCTCCTGCGCGACGGCGAGTGCGCGGCGCTTCTCGGCTTCGGCCTGCGCCATCTGCTTGTTGGCCTGGGCCTGATCGGCCTGGAGCTTGGCGCCGATGTTGTCGCCCACGTCAACGTCTGCAATGTCGATCGAAAGAATCTCGAACGCGGTGCCAGCGTCGAGGCCGGAGGACATGACCTTGCGGCTGATGCCGTCGGGGTTCTCGAGGACTTCCTTGTGGTCGGTGGCCGAACCAATCGTCGAGACGATGCCCTGGCCGACGCGGGCGATGATGGTTTCCTCCGTAGCACCGCCCACGAGGCGCGGGATGTTGGTGCGCACCGTCACGCGTGCCTTGACCTTGAGCTGGATGCCGTCCTTCGCGACGGCGTCGATGGTCTGGCGAGGGCCGCCCTGCGCGGGGCAGTCGATGACCTTGGGATTGACGCTGGTGTTTACAGCGTCCAGGATGTCGCGGCCCGCGAGATCGATGGCGGTTGCGATGTTCCAGGGGATGTCGATCTTCGCGCCCTTGGCGGAGATCATGGCCGTGACGACATTGGAGACGCGACCGCCCGCGAGGTAGTGCGTCTCGAGCGCGGCGGTGGGAATCTCAAGGCCGGCCTTGATGGCGCGGATGCGGTTGATCACGACCGTGCGGAGATCGACCTTGCGGAGGCGCATGCCGATCATGTCGGTGATCGTGACGCGTGCATTGCTTGTCAGGGCCTGGATCCAGAGGCCGATGAACTGGAAGAGGAACACGGCGATGGCCAGCCCGATGATGACAGCAACCACGAGCAGCACGATGCCGATGCCTCCAAAGAGGCTCGTACCCCCGCCCTGGTTCGGCTGTGCGAGCGCGGGCGTGGCAAGGGCGAGTGTGGCCAGAACAGGAGCGAAACGGAGAACGCTGGAGCGAGCACTGGGCATCGTTGAAGCCTCCTGATGCGGTGTGGAGGAAGGAAGAATTGACTCTTGCCAGCACCAAGCCAGCAGGGCGGAGTATAGAGGCGAGCTCTGCGCCTCGCGGGCAAATATGAGCCGGTCTTGGACGCATGGCACGCATGCCGCGCATGCCGCGAATGTCGCGCATGTCGCGCATGTCGCGCATGTCACGCACGCCGCGAAAGACTCGTTCGAGAGAGGGCGCTGCGAAGGCCCCGCGCTTCCGGTGACCAGCTCAGATCGAACGCACCTTGACCTGCGTGCCGTCGGCATGCACCACCCGGACACGCGTGCCCGCCTTGATGTAGGTCGTCTCTGCCAACGCGTCGGTGCGCTGGCCATCAAGGTCGATCACGCCCACCGGACGCAGGTCAGTCAAGGCAAGGCCCTGCTTGCCGACCATCGCCGCGAACTGTTTCTGGATCGCAAGGGCTTCGAGACGGTCCTGCTCGACTTGCTCTTCGCTCGGGACGCCGATGATGCGGCGGCCCATCGCAGTGTGCGGCCAGACCTTCAGCATGAAGGCGCCCATGACCGGCCCGATCACGACGAGCACGAGTGCCGCAATCCCGCCCCATGTGGCATCGTGGATGGTGAGCAGCACCACGCCCCCGACGGCGCAGAAGCTCGCGCAGATCCCCAGAATCCCTCCGGATGGGATGAAGAACTCGGCGACGAGCAGCGTCAAGGCGATGAGAAGCCCTGCAAGGGCCCAGATGAGCATCGGTTCCATAGCGAGGCAGCGGGAGAGTCAGTAAGAAACAAGTGGAGCGCTGGGAGGACGGTTTAGGAGATTTTAGCGAGGGTGAACGGTGAAATCGCGTTGCCGGATATTAGGAGTTGGCTGCGGGTCCGCTCGATGGAGAGACCGCTTCGACACCGATCCGCATCGGCGTCGCGCTGACCACACGGACGGTCTGGCCCGTGTCAATGTAGCCGAACTCCGCGACGGCGTCGTACACGCGATCACCAATCTGGATCCGGCCCGACGGCCGGAGCGGGCTGATGGACGTGCCAGTGGAGCCCATATCGGGAAGGTCGAACTCCTCCTCGCGCATCACATCGGCGAAGACTTCCTCATCGCCCAGCGGCGTCTTGAGGACGAAGCGATTCAGAATCGGAAGCGAACCGAGGTGGCGCGCCAGGAACCAGATCCCCACACTTGCGGTGGCAAACGCCAGCACCACGACTACGGTGCCGTTCATCGCCGCGTCGCGTGCTTCGGGCGTGGAAGGCAGAAAGCTCCCTCCCCGAGGCACAAACGTCGCGATCAACCCCGCGAAGATGAGCAGCAGCCCCGACGCGCCCGCCACGCCAAAGCCCGGAAGGGCAAAGATCTCAATCGACAGCAGCAGCAGTCCGGCCCCGATCGCCGCGATCTCCCACCAGCTGGCGAGGCCGATCAGCATCGGCGGGGCGAGCAGCCCGACGAGCGCGATGAAGGCCACGCTGCCCGCCACCAGCGTCCCCGGGTGGGTCATCTCGACAAAGAGGGCAAGCACGAAGACAATCACCAGCAGCCCTCGCACCCAGATGCTGGTCATGAAGGCCACGATCCCTTCGGACCAAGTCTGATTGAAGCGGATGAGAAACGGTGCCTGGAAGAACTCGCGCAGGTCCTCATCGGTGCGGATGGGCTTCACGCGGGTCTCGCCCTCGACCACGTGCGTGTCGTTGGCGGCCCATCGAAAGTGCATGAGGTCCTGGCTGCGCAGGACTGCGGGCGCCGATCCGTCGGTGACTTTCTCAAGGAGCTTCCATTGGCCACGGTCGGCCTCTGTGATTCGTGGGCGTGTGCGAGCTTCGGTCAGGCGGCTCGTGACATCGGCGGAGATTCGCGCGAGCATGGCGGATCCCGCCGCGACATCGCCGCCAGAAGAACCCGGTGGATCCGCGTCCGGGCCCCGCGCCGCGCGTCCATCGCGCGGTCCCCGCGCCAGTCGCGGCATGCCCGATGTTGGCTCGTCCGGGAAGAGCATCCTGAACTCTTCCTCATCGACGCAGATGCGCTGGCCGGTCGTGGTGTTCTCGACGTGCCAGAGAGGGACGTCGTTGGCCACGATGGCCTGCACGAGGTACTCGTCGCGGTTGTAGCCGAAGAGTCGGTTGTGGCGGCGGGCAGAGTCAGTCACCTCCGCGATCAGCGGCGGCAGGACCTTCTTCTGTAGTTCGGGCGTGATGGCCTGCGCCGCGATCCCGAAGGGGCCGCCACCGATCACCATCGCATCGCCAAAGCTCGCGGGGTCGTTGATGATCATCTGCTCACACGCGAGCCCGATGACCGCGCCGCCGGAGTACGCATCCGGATTGATCCACGCCCACGTGCGCGACACGGGCGACTTCTTGATCTCGTTGCAGATGCGGAGGACCTGGTTGAGGTCGCCGCCGGGCGTGTTGATGTCGAAGACCAGCGTGTCGGCACCCGCGCGTGCGGCGGTTGCGATGCGTCGTGCCACACTCGCGGCGAGAACACCCTCGCTGTCGATCGGGCCATGGATCGAGATCACCGCAACGTTGGTTGCCTTGCGCGACGCCGGCACGGCGGTTGGTGAGGATGTGGCGGGCGAGGGTTGCCCCGCTTCCTGCGCGCGAAGAGAAGGTACGAATGACAGCACCATCACCACAAGGGCGAGCACCAATGTTCGCGTTCGCACGGCGCGAGCTTGCACGATCGAGGTCAGACTTGTTGGCAGCGTCGCGTGTGGCCGCATTGGGCAATCGCCTCCGTGGTGGCTGAGTCGGTGTCGTGGCACCGATGCCGCGACGACTATAGATTCGCCGCAGGATGAGGTTGGACGCGGCAACGCCACCCCAAACGCGTTTAGGATGGACTCTAGCCGACTCCTCCGCCAACACCCTTAGCCAATCCCAGGCACTTCCTGCTCGACGGTCCATGTCATCTCGCTGCCTCGACAGTCGATGTGCACCGCGAAGAACCCGGGCAGGCCCGCGGGCGTAGGTGGTTCGGTCCGGCGCATCAGCGGCAGGATGATCTTGCGATCCGTCTCAGGGAGTGGGAGGGCCTCGATCTCCTGCGGCGTGAACCAGTCCAGCCGCCCCTCGCGCATGTCGCGCGGCTCCACCTCGACAGCCCCCATGACGCGATAGACAAACATCAGCCAATGGCCGCGGCCCTCGAAGGCCGTCTCGGCGACCAGGCCAATCAGCCGGATGCGTTCGATGGGCACATGGATTCCGGCCTCTTCCAGAATCTCTCGCTGGGCGCACTGCGCGGGCGACTCGCCGTGAGCCACATCAAGCTTGCCGCCGATGGGCGAGCAGAGTCCCAGGTTTGGGCTCTTGATGCGGCGAAGCAGCAGGACCCGCCCCTGCGCATCGCGAAGGTCGCAGAGGCACGCGATGCGGTACGGCATGGCCGGGTCGGAGCCCTGAAGGGAACCCGCCGGCAGGGTGGCATGACTGGGCTGACCGGGCTGACCGGGCTGACCAGACTGATCAGGCTGGCCGGAGTTGCCCCCCATGCTCGGTCGAGGCTTCGCGGCGTCGTTCGTAGGAGGAATCATGGGCGGAGGATAGTGCCACCAGACACCAGCGCGGGGTTTCACGCCCGGCGACCGGACGCGCCGATAACGCCCAATATGCCGACCCCGATTGTGCCAGTGCCTGCCCCAGCCTCCTCACCCGCTTTCTTGCCCGCACCCGTCGTACGTTCCGGGGAGATGCCGCAACTCCGTCTCACCCAGTCCGACGCGGCCACGCCGCCGCTCGCCGCCACTTCCGCCGTGCGTGGAGGCGCCGCGCTTCGCCTTGCGGGTGTTCATGTCTACTTCATCGGCATTGGCGGCTCGGGCATGTCCGGCCTGGCCCGCGTCTTCGCGGCCCGGGGCGCTCGCGTGTCGGGTTCGGACCAGGCTCCATCCGCCGCGACCGCCTCGCTCCACCACGCGGGTATCAGCGTGGACTTTGAACAGGCCAGCGGCCTGCTTCCCGGTGAGATCGGTCTCGTCGTGGCCTCCGCCGCGATCAAGCCCGACCATCCGCAATGGGCCCAGGCCACGCGGCAGGGAATCACCGTCATGCTCTATGCCGAGGCGCTCGGGCGCGTGATGCAAGGGGCTACCGGCGTCGCCATTGCCGGCACTCACGGCAAGAGCACGACCACCGCCATGCTCGGTTCGGCCCTTGTTGACGCCGGGCTGGACCCGGGCGTGATCGTCGGTGCCACCTCACGCCAGCTCAAGAACGGCAACCTAGGCGTCGCGCCGGATGACGACTCGGTCGGCTTCCGCGTTGGTGCAGGCACGATCCCTTCGGGCACGCTCGCCGGGCGGCCGGGTGTTCTCGTTGCGGAGGCGTGCGAGTACAACCGTTCGTTCCACAACTATCGCCCGACGATCGCGAGCATCTCAAGCGTTGAGGCCGATCACCTCGATGTGTATGGCACGCTCGATGCAGTGGTCGAGAGCTTCCGGCAGTTCGCGCTCCTGCTGCCGCCGGCGAGCGAAGGCGGCCGCCTGCTCATCGCCCACGACAACGCCCACCGTCGCGAGGTGACGGCGGGCCTCTCCTGCGACGTGCAGACGATCGGCTTCTCGCCCGAGGCCGACTGGGTCGTCGCGTACGACTCGCGCACGCGCGAGGTGCGGCTCTCTCACGATCGCCGCGAGGTCGCAATCTGGCGCAACAGCGTTCCGGGTGCGCACAACGCGTTCAACGCGTCGGTCGCGCTGGTGCTCGCGTCGTGGCTCGGAGCAGAGGTGCCGCGTGTTGCGGCTTCGCTCGCGGCATTCACGGGCGTGGATCGGCGCTTGCAGCTTCTTGGTGAGCGCGTTGTCACGAGCGGCGCAACCGGCGAAGGTCGCGGCACGGTTCGCGTCTTCGATGACTACGGCCACCATCCTACTGAGGTTGATGTCACGCTCCGCGCCCTGCGCGAGGCCGAACGGCCCGAGGAGCGTGGCGGCCGCCTGATCTGTGTCTTCCAGCCCCACCAGCACAGCCGCACCAAGCACCTGATGGAAGAGTTCGCCGCGAGCTTCTCCCAGGCGGACGTCGTGATCGTGCCGCACATCTACTTCGTCCGCGACAGCGAGGAAGATCGGCACCAGGTGACGGCGGGGGATCTTGTGGATCGCCTTCGGGAGAAGGGCGTTCGCGCGATGCACCTCTATCCCTTCGATGCGATCATCGAGCAGTTGGGCACGCTCTGCCGCGGCGGCGACGTGGTCGTTGTCATGGGCGCGGGCGACGTGTGGAAGATCGGAACAGGATACCTCGCCGCCCGGCCCTGAAGAGCGGGCACGGAAGATTCGAACGCATGGCACACGCATCCACAATGCCCGAACTCGCACTCCAGCACGATGCGCCCCTCCCGACCTGGTTCCGGATAGGCGGGCGCGCCGAGCAATTCTGCGCCCCAAGCAACGCTCACGAGCTGCGACGCTGCATCGAGCTCGATCCCGCACTCCGCGTTATCGGCGACGGCGCGAACCTGCTCGTGGATGACGACGGCGTCCCGGGGCTGGTCGTCTCGCTCACGCACCGCTTCACCGGCATCACGCCCGAGTCGGGCGAGTGGTCAAGCGGCCGCGTTCATGTCGAGGCGGGCGTCAATCTTTACAAGCTCATCCACGAGGTCGGCAGGCACGGGCTCGCGGGCCTCGAAGGCCTTGGCGGCATTCCAGCCAGCATCGGCGGCGCCATCGTGATGAACGCGGGCGGTGTGTTCGGCGAGATCGGCAATGTCGTCGAGCGCGTGCATGCCCTTGGGCGTGATGGACGGAATGTCGTCATCGAGCGGCGCGATCTTGCGTTTGGGTATCGCCGCAGCGGGCTCGGCGGACTGATCATCACCGGTGTTGATCTCGCGCTCCAGGCAGGTGCAGATCCCGCGGCACTTCGCGCCCGGCTCAAAGAAGTCATGGCCTTCAAGAAGCGAAGCCAGCCGATGGCGGACAATTCCGCGGGCTGCTGCTTCAAAAATCCAACGCTCGCGGCGGACCTGACGACCCTCCATGGTGAAACGTTCGCCTCGGGCTCGCGCGTTGGTGCCGGGCTCCTGATCGACCGCGCGGGCCTCAAGGGCCTGCGCATCGGCGGTGCGAGCGTGAGTGATCGCCACGCCAACTTCATCGTGACCGATGCCGGCGCGGCCGCACGCGATGTCATCCGGCTCATGGAAGAGGTCGTGAAGCAAGTGCGCGATCGCTTCGGTGTTGAGTTGCACCGCGAGGTCGTCGTGTGGAGCAGGGACCAGTGACCCAGCACGCGAATAGCACAACTTCGCAAGCAGGCGCTCGCACACGCGTGCTCGTTCTCGGTGGCGGCCCCGACGCAGAGCGCGCGGTCAGTCTCGTAAGTTCAAAGTCAGTCGCGGAGGCGCTCCACTCGCTCGGCACGCTCGACGTGACGTACACGATCATCGACCGCCCGACGCAGGACGAGCTTGCCGCGATGCCCGGCGACGTCATCTTCCCTGTCCTGCACGGTCCGTGGGGCGAGGGCGGGCCAATGCAGGATCTGCTCGAGGCCGATGGCCGCCCCTATGTCGGCAGTCGCCCCGCCGCCGCGAGACTCGCGATGGACAAGCTCGGCACCAAGCTCCTCGCGGCAATCGCTGCCGTCCCGACCGCTCCTGCCGGCGCGCTCAACCTGGCCGACTCCGGCTGCCCGCTCAATCCGCCTCTGGTCATCAAGCCCGTGCACGAAGGGTCCAGCGTCGGGGTTCACATCGTGCGTGACCGGGATCAGCTCGCGAGTGCACTCTCAGCTGCCCGGGCCGATGTCTCAGTCCACCCGCTCCGCACCTACATGGTGGAGCAGCTCATCGAGGGCGCCGGAAGAGGCGGGCACGAGGTCACGGTCGGCGTGCTCGATGGCGCGGCCCTCGCGGTCGTTGAGATCAGGCCCGCGAGTGAGTTTTATGATTACCACGCCAAGTACCACAGCGACGACACCCGCTACATCCCCGATCCGCCGCTGAGTGCCTCGATCAAGCAGGCGCTGATGCGTGACGCCGAAACCATCGCGCGTGTCCTGGGCGTGCGGCACCTTTGCCGAGTTGACTTCATCATTGATCCGCAGGGCCGCCACTGGCTCCTCGAGGTCAACACGATGCCCGGCTTCACACCCCACTCGCTCCTGCCGATGGCCGCGGCCCATCGCGGGATCACCTTCGCGGACCTGGCGGGCCGCTTGGTAGAACTCGCCCGGTCGGGGCTGGTGGCGCAGATGCGCTAAACTTCCCCGCAAGGAGATCTCACGGATGGCCCGACAGCCCGAAACAGCCCGCACGGAAGGCGCGGCGAACGCACGTGGAAACGTGCGTTCCGGCGCATCCGCGCAGCCATTCCGCTGGGGCATGTTCTTCGCGTATTTCACAAGCTTCTGCGTCGTGGCGATGGTCCTGGGTGTCGTGGTTGCATTCTCGCTGGGCGTCAGGCCGCTCGAAGCGCGCGCCGAGCAGATCGTCTCGACCGAGCCCCCAAGCATCATCATCCACTGGCCCGAAGTCGCTCGACCCGCCGCAACCGCAGCCCCCGATCCACTCGCCTCCATGAGCCCGGGCACACCACCTGTCGCGACATGGCTCCCGCTGAGCGACCAGCAGGGCCTGCTCGCACTCGCCAAGGCGGCATCCGATGGTGATGGTGGCGCACTCTCGCCCGATCCCATCGCGCGTGTCGCGACCGCGATGGCCCAGTCCGGCTGGTTCGTCGGCACGCCCACGATCCGGCGCGAGCGTGGCAACGTCGTGCGTATTGGCGGAACCTGGCGCATCCCCGCCGCCGTGGTGCGCAGCGAGGGCAAGGACCATCTCCTGTCCTGGGACGCGATGCCGATGCCCGCCTCATATGAACCCGGCGAGGCTCGTCTCCCCGTGATCTTCGGCCCCGCGCTTGGCAGGCCACTAAAGGCCGGCGCGCCCGACCTCTCGACCGCGTGGCCGGGCGAGGACATCGCCGCGAGCCTCGAACTCTTGCAGCTCCTCTCCTCGCAGACATGGTTCTCGCAGGTCGCGGGCATCGACGCATCGCGATTCTCAAGCGAAGAGGTCCTCACCATCGTCTCGACATTCAACACACGCGTCGTCTGGGGCGGTCGCCCCTCGCGCCCGCGCATGGGCGAGGTCAGCACGCGCCAGAAGCTCGTGAACATCGCGCAGCTCCACCACGACAGCCAGCGCATCGACAGCGGCTATCCGGAGATCCAGATCTTCGGGCGTTGGCTCCTGCTCGACAATTCCGCTCGCGCCAAGGCCGCGGCGGAAGGCCAAGTCACCGGCACGCCAGAAGCGCCCGCCCAGCCGACGCAGCCAACACCGGTGGCGCCGCCGCCGGGCCAATCAGTTCCATCATCGCCGCCGCGCGGCCCAACGACGCTCGGTCCTGTCATTCCCGAAGTGGCGAGGATGGCCGGGTAATGAGCGAGTTTCCGATCCACGATGGTCAGCAAGATCCGAACCTCGCTTCGCCCGGTCCATCAGACTTCGCCAGCGACCTCTCCGCTGGCAGCCCGCTGCCCATCGTGGTACCACCCGCGATGATGGCCGCCGTGATGCAGCAGAATCCGGCCCCGACCGCTGAGCGGAAGCCCGAGCCAAGCCCCACCCCAGCGCCCGATCGCTGGGCGCACCGTCGTGCCGAGCCTCGCCCCTTTGCCGTCATCTGGCTTGGCTTCATCCTCGCCGCGAGCGTGATGTCGATCGGCGCCGTCGGTGCGCTGGGCCTGATGGCCAGCGAGGTCTATCGGCCCGCCGCTCGCGTGATGATCTCGATCATCGGAGCGGGCGTGGCGATCGTGTGGCCGATGATCCGCCTGAGCCAGGAGCCGCCCGAGCAACCAATTCGCGCTTTCGGGGCGGACGCGGTGGTGGTCACCATTCCGATCCTCCTGATGATCGCGCCGCAATCTCTCCCATGGATGGCGGCGTGGCCGCTGGAGGTCTCGGGCGCGCTCGCCGCGGTCCTCGTCGGCTGGACCGTGCTGGTCGCTGGCGTTTTGGGGTGGTCGTTTCACACGATCTCACGATCACCGAAGGACTCGCACGTCCGAGCCGGCACGATGATCATGCTCGCCCTCCTCGCCATCGTGCCCCCCGCCGCCGCCGCCTTCCTTTTCGCCGCGTTCTCGACCGACGCCCGCATCGCTGGTAGCGATCCCGGCGCGCCCGCGCTGCTCATGGTCGCCTCGCCCCTCGCCGCGCCCTTCGAGCTCGCTCGTGAGCGCCTCTGGACCGGCTCGACCGCACTCATCGCTCCAGATCACTGGAAAGTCATCGCGTGCATCTGGGTTCTGGCCATCACAGTCTGGATCAGCGGCGCAATTGCGATCCGGCGCGGCCCGGCGAACTGATGGGGGAAGTGGCCAACGGGCCCGATCCAGCCTAGATTGTGCGTTCTCCCAAGTCATTGCGGCGGGCCCTCCCGCGGCAAGAGCCACGCGACATGTTGAGCCCCGGAGGCAGCTCCCCTGGGCTGGTATTCACCGCAGATCGAGGTACGTCATGGAACTGATGACCAAAACCGAGAAGGAAGCCCTCGAGCATCGGCTCGCGTTCCTGATCGCAAACCGGGGCAAGGTCTCAATCCGCATTGCCGAAGCACGCGAGCACGGCGACCTGCGCGAGAATGGCGACTACCACGCCGCGCGTGAGCAGCAGGGCATGGAAGAATCCGAGATCCGCCGCCTCACAGAGCGTTTGTCGCAAGTCAGCGTCGTTGATGAGAACATGGCCAAGGCCGTCGAGGGCCTGGTCTTTGTCGGGTCGATGGTGCGGCTCCGCGAGGATCCTTCCGGCGACGAGGATCTCTACAAACTCGTGGGAGAGGCCTCAACACCCCCGCCGATGGACTACATCGAAGTCACGGTGACCAGCCCGATGGGCGAGGCAATGCTCAAGGCCCGCGTCGGGGACTCAGTTTCCGTCCGCGCGCCGCGCGGGGTCAAGCGGTTCATCATCGTCGAGATCATCTGACACTCAGGCGCGTCACCGACCAACAGGCACGGCGCCCCCGTCGGATACCGGCAGGCCTCGACAATCGCCACTACACTGGACCTCAATGATGGTTCCAGCGCCGCTTGCGGCACCATCCCGAGTCTGCGTCGTCGGGTCACTCAACATGGACCTGGTTATCCGCACACCCCGACTCGCCCGCGAGGGTGAGACGGTCCTCGGCGGCGCGTATCGCACCTTCGCCGGCGGCAAGGGCGCGAACCAGGCCGTCGCCGCCTCGCGGCTGGGCGCGATGGTGACGCTCATCGGCTGCATCGGCGATGATCCGCACGGCGTCAAACTCCTTGAGACCCTCCGTGCCGAAGCTGGCAAGGCCGACACGTTCAACCTCTTCCACGTCATCGTCCGCGCTGGCGAGAGCACGGGCCTGGCGCTCATCACCGTCGCCGATGGCGGCGAGAATGCCATTGTTGTCTCGCCCGGCGCCAACGCGACACTGACGCCCGCTGACATCGAGGCCGCAGCGGATTCCATCCGCGCGTGCGATGTGCTGCTCATGCAGCTCGAGGTCCCGACGCCCGCGCTGCAGGCCGCGGCCCAGATTGCGCACGATGCCGGCAAGAGCATCGTCCTCAACGCCGCGCCCGCTCGGGCGCTGCCGCCGGACCTGCTAAGGCGAGTGGACGTGCTGGTCGCGAACCGTTCCGAAGCGTCGCGGCTGCTGCAGCTCGAAGCGAGCGTGGATCCCGCGCGCCTCGCGATGAGCCTTCTTGCGATGGGGCCGCCGACGGTTGTTGTGACGCTCGGTGCGCAGGGCGCGATCCTCAACTCGCGCGGGCGGATGCGGCGCGTGCCGACGCCTCACGTCACGGCGGTTGACACGACCGGCGCGGGCGATGCCTTCTGTGGCGCACTCGCCTCGATGTGGCCGACGGTTGCGCGTGCCGCGAAGGGCAACGACGAACTCCGAGCCGTCGAGCACGCGGTCGCATTCGCTTCCGCGGCTGGAGCTCTCGCAACGACCAGGGCTGGCGCGATCCAGTCGCTTCCGAAGCTGGCAGAAGTCGAGGCGATGGCTCGAACGCTCGTCGTTCAGCTGTAGGCAGTGCCGCAAGCGATCAACCGCGCGATTCGAGCGCGGCGTTTGAAGCCGCGCGAAGCGCCGCACGCACACGATCCAGAAACTGATCTGCCACCACTGGCGTTGACCAGAGTGAGTGGTGCCCGGCGCCGCGGACCTCGATGAGTTCGGCACGCGTGCTCGACGCTGCGATCGCGCGTGCATCGTCGATCGGGCAGATGTCATCCGCATCGCCGTGGATCACCAGCAGCTGCGCACGCAGCTGAGACGCAAACGCAGCCCGATCAAAGCCTCGCCACGACGGCCCGACGCCAAAGTCGAGTCCCAGCAGCCAGAACGCGACTCGTGTCGAAATCCCGCGCGGCAGTCCCATTCCGCGAAGCACGTTTCGCGCGGGCGTGATCGCGAGGCGGTACGGTGCTTCGGCGATGACGCACATCGCACGGTCGGGATCGCGTGCCGCCGCGGCGATGCTCACGCCAGCACCAAGCGACCACCCCAAGAGCGCCACACACTCCGGCGTATCGCCCTTGACGTGCGCGATGAGCGCGATCAGATCATCGACCTCGCGCGTTCCGAGGCGCGACGTGCCCGGCGCATCGCCGTGACCGCGCAGGTCCCACATCACCACGCGCGAGACACTCGCGAAGAGCGGCTGAGCCCGCGTGAGCGCGCCGATGCGCGAGTCGCCCCA
>JBBQGR010000017.1:0-15212 GCA_038323185.1 Phycisphaerales bacterium
CATCGCCTCGCGCACGATCATCAGATCCGCGTTGCACACCACATCCTGGCTCGTCATCCCCAAATGAATGATCCCCTTCGCCTTCGGGCATGAGTCTCCCAGCGCGTGGACGTGGGCCATCACATCATGCCGCAGGTCGCGCTCGTACTTCTCCGCGAGCCTGATGTCCTCAGCGGTGATGCCGACGGTGCCATCAGAGTTCTTTCGCTCGACGACCGCACGAAGCTCTTCGACCTGCTCCTTGCTGACGGGCAGGCCAAGCTCGTGCTGCGCCTGCGCCACGGCAAGCCAGATCCGCCGCCACGTGTTGAACTTGTGCCGTGCTGACCAGAGTTGCAGCATCCGCGGCGACGCGTTGCGGCTCGCCAGCGGGCTCGTGTATGTGTCGTAGGGGGAGGTGGGGTTTGTGGTCGTCATGACTTTGAAGCAACTTGTCGAAATAGGTCATAAGAGTTTACGCAGTCGCGGAGAATTGAAGGATCCTATTGACTGGAGTCAGTGTCTCGACGAATGCGTTTGATATCGCTTCGACTTGAACCTGCTTCGTCCGGCGAATCAACGCGAGGAGATACGCGTTGCGGATCGCGTCTTCTTCGAGAAGATCAACCTCGCGGCCGCACATTTTCTGAAGTTCCAACTGCACCTCTGCAAGCTCGAAGAGACTCCACGCCGAATTCTTCTCGAACGCAACGAGCACATCGACATCGCTACGAGAAGAAGAGTCTGGCGGCACGACAGATCCAAACAACGAAAGCTCCCGAATCTGCCACCGGCGGCAGAACTCGGGGATCATGTCTGTCTTGATGGAAATGTTGTTCATAGAGATGGTGCTCGATTAGGTTAAATCTACTCCTTCACCAACTACCCCATCAAGGCCGCTCACGCCGCCACCGTCACCTTGGTCACGATCGGCGCTCCAGATTCTGGAACCATCTCTCCGCTCGCCTCCAGATCCTCGATCGTCGGCTTAATCGCTTCGCGGATGTTCGCGAGCGACTCTTCAGCCGTCTCGCCCTGGCTGTTGCACCCCGGCAGCGTGGGGCACTGCACGAAGCAGCCCCCTTCGGCTTGAGGGATCAGCACAGCCGCGAACGAGCAAGATTTGGAACGAGCATTTCCCATGGCATTACGATAGGTTGAATCGGCCGTGCCCTCGAATGCGTCGCCTGCTCCAAGCTACGGGTGAAACAGCAACTCTCACACGTCTTCACGCCACCACCCCGCGCATCATCCACGCCAGCATCGCGAGCAGCACCACACCCACAGTCACGAGCACCCACTTCGGAAGGCCCTTCTGATCGACCTCTGCTCCCAGGGCGTGTCCGCACTTCCAGCACAGTTCCACGTCGTCGTGCAGCTCCGTGCCGCACTTGGGGCACGCCTGCGTCGCGCCCGAAAAGCGATCCAGGTCCTCATCAAGAGGACCATCCTCATCCTCGCCGCGTCGTGGTGCTCGGGCCATCAGCATCAGAATAGCGGCCACCCGCGGGCCGCGGCTGCACAACGTGCCTTCCTCGCGCTGGCCTCCAGCCACGCCGATTGCAGAGTTGGCACGGACCCAATTCTCGCATGAACAGCGGATCGGCACGCGCCATGCTTCCAAACGCTCGCTCATACGGATCTTCCAGCCGCCCCTCACCATGCCAGCCATCATGTACATCTTTGCCGCACTCACCAACGCCGCTGGCATTCTCGCCACCCTCTGCTTGGTGGTTCTTTTGATGGCGGGCGGCGCCAACAGCAATCCCGCCCAGATCACAACCCTGAAGATCCTCATCCTCGCCACGTTCATCGTCGGCCTTCTCTGCCTCGGCGGCTCGATCTGGAGCATGATCGCTGCGCGCCCCGGCCTTGGCACCATCATCGCTGCGGCCCCCATCGCCTTCGCGATCACGCTTGTGGTGGTCCTGACATGGATCAAGTTCTAAATGCTGGATCGCGGCGCGGGTCCGAACGGATGCCGCCCCCGGGGCTACGTGTCCCCGCCGCGCGATCTCGTCGCGCGAGCAAGTCCCTCCTAAACTGCGCGGCTTGATCGTTCGAGCCGGACCCCGCCCAAGCCAACGCGGTCACGACCTATTGCGGCCGTCTCAATCTGCCACGCTCTGTCGCGCTCTGTCACGCTCCGTCACGCTCCGTCACGCAGTGGTCATGCGATCACGAGGTTCCCGCGATGCCCAGCCTCTACGTCGGCAATCTTCCGTACACCACCACCGATGCCCAGCTCGAAGCACTCTTCACGCCGTTCGGACGGGTTGAGCGCGTTCAGGTTGTCTTCGACCGCGAGTCCGGCCGCAGCCGCGGCTTTGGCTTTGTCGAGATGCCAGATCAACTCGAGGCCGACGCCGCCATGGAGCGCCTCAACGGCTCGGACATGGGCGGCCGCGCACTCGCCGTGAACATCGCCCAGCCGCGGCAAGAGGCTGGTCCCGATGAACCCCGCGGCGGATTCGGTGGAGGAGGTGGTGGCGGCGGATTCAGAGATGGCGGCGGCGGACGAGGCGGTCATGGCGGACATGGCGGACATGGCGGCCATGGCGGACAAGGCGGCTTCGGCGGACGCGGCGGCGGCGAACGGCGAAGTGGCGGTGGTGGATACGGAGGAGGAGGCGGCGGGGGCGGCGGAGGTGGCGGCTACGGCGGCGGACGAGGGGGCGACCGAAGTAGCGACCGATCCGGCGGCACAGGCTACGGCGGCGACCGGCGCGGCCGATAGCCATTGGCACCCCAGCCAGCTGACCGCCGAATCACGGCAAACTCACGATTGTCTTGCCATCCGCAACAAACGCGGTAGGCTTTCACTGGTCCCCCCGCGGCCTCTAGGAGTTGCAGCCATGTCCCAATACCAGTCTCTCCTCGCTCCGCTCACGGCGATCATCCTCGCCACCCTCGCCTCAACGTCTCGCGCTCAGACCGGTGCCTTCTCCTTCACGGTAATCCCGGCCACCTCATCCGCGTCTTGGGACGCTTCCTTCGCAGCCCCGTTCCGCACCGGCACCAACCCTGTCACCAATCGCCCCTTCTCCTACCTCATCGGCGACTGGGACACGGCTTCCAACCCCACCGGAACGCGCACTCTCACAGGATTCTTCGGCGGGGATCCCGGCACGAATGTTCCGATCACGATCTCCTCTGGTGGTGTAGCCGCCTCGGGCAACAGCGGCGCCTCGCCTCTGCGTCCCTCGGGTGCCTGGCTCTTCCGACTTCGCGGCGGCACGATCCAGGTCGAGGACTTCTCGATCAATCTCCTCGACGAGGAGACCGTCAACATCGGTTCCAACATCTCCTTCACCTACAGCACCTTCCGGACCCGCCAGCCCACCTGCACCGTCTTCGGCGGATTCCCGATAAGCTTGCCGCTGGGCAGCATCGAGGTCACCCAGCTATTAGCCAGCCAGTTCTCGCCAGCCGCGACCGGCATCCTCACGCCTACTGGACCCAACACATACAGCTTCTCGATCCCCATCGACGTTGTCGTCGAAGTCCAAGCCAACTTCCAGAACGCCCCCGTCGCGATCCCATCCACGCCAGCCATCATCATTCTCAGCGGATCCCTCACCGTTGCGGGCAACGCCGCGTCGAGCACCTCCGGCTTCCTGATTGATCTTGACCAGACCCAGCCCGACTCCGTCGCCTTCGATCCCTTCCCCTTCGCCGAGCCCCTCTGCGGCGGCTCTCTGCTCGTCAACGTCACCATCGGTGCCCAGACCTTCAGCGTCAACGCCAACGCCTCTCTCGTCGGCGCGGGCCAACGCACCTGCTCGTACGACTTCAACCAGGACGAGAACTTCGACCTCGTCGACGCGCAGAACATGGCACAGGTCGCCGTCGGGCTTCGCGCGGCGGACCCCTCCTGGCTCGATGGCGATTTCAACGGCGACGAGAACTTCGACCTGACCGACGCGCAACAGGTCGCCCAGGCAGTGGTCACCGGCATCTGCCTCTGACGCTGGGCGGCACGTCGGCCGCGGCAGAATTTGCGCACTCATCATAATTTGTTCGTATTTTGTTTATATCGCTCTAACGTCCGAGTTGGCGAGGGTTTGGCCGCGGGTTGGGGCAAATCTTTGCGGTTTGAACGCGCCCTCTTCGCGCATAAGCACTTGAAAAATCTAGCCCTTGGCATACGTTCCACTTCCTGATCGTGAGGCCGCGTTGAAGCGTGGCCTCGGCCCAACCCGCGTCCAAAGTGGACCGGCTGGAGCCCGGCTGGTGGGTCTGCCCTCGGACTAAAGGAGCTTTGAGATGCGTATGAACAACCTTGCCTCGATCATGGTTGCCTGTTGCGGGCTCGCCAGCGTCGCCAGCACCGCCTCTGCTCAGGTCGTCTTCTCGCAGATCTACGGCGGCGGCGGCAACGCTGGCGCTGCGGTCCACGCCGACTACGTCGAGCTCAAGAACAACTCTCTCGCCCCCGTCAACATCGGCGGCTGGTCCGTCCAGTACTCCGCTGCTGGCGGTTCCTTTACCTTCCGTTTCAACATCCCCGCCAACACCATCGTCCCCGCCAACGGCTTCTTCTCTATCCGCTTGGGTAATCCCCAACCCAATGGCACAGCCCCGACGCTCCCCTTCGATCTCGTCAACGACGGCCTGTCCCCCTCCATCACCGGCTCGATCGCCGCCAGCTCGACAGGTGGCAAGTTCGCCCTCGTGACCGACCAGGTGAACATCACCACCAACTGCACCGCCTCGACCGTGGTCGATCTCGTGGCCTGGAGCGCCACCGTGAGCTGCTCGGAGACCGCCCCCGCCGGCGGCACGGGCAGCACCACCGGTCTGGTCCGCCGCAACAACGGCTGCACCGACACCAACAACAACTCACTCGACTTCCAGGTCGTCGCCATCACCGTCGGCACACCCCGCAATAGCAGCGTCTCGGCCCCCTGCCCGACTGCCGACGACTGCAACGCCAACGGCACCCTCGACACGCTCGAGATCGCCGCCAACCCGGCTCTTGACTGCAACCTGAACGGCCGCCTCGATGAGTGCGACATCAGCGGCGGGTTCTTCGGCGACTGCGACAACAACGCCGTCCTGGACGTCTGCCAGATCACCGCCAACCCCGCCATCGACTGCAACAACAACGGCATCCTCGACGGCTGCGAGTCCATCGTCGGTGTCGCGCTCGATGTCAACGGCGCCGACGCCGACGGCGACGACCGCGTCGACTTCGTCCTGAACAACACCGAACCTGACCCCGCCGCGTGGCGCGCTGGCGGCGCAATCGGCAACGGTCCTCTCGACGTGCAGTGCGAGAGTGCCTCGGCCGTCGAGGCCGTGGCCGCCGCGACCGTCCAGCCCGCGGGCATCCGCTCGGGAGGCACGGGCACGAACTTCATGAACGTGCAGGGATTCAACGGCGGCGCCTTCCAGAGCTACGGCGGCACCCGCTTCGCCATCGCCGCGGCCATCGCTTCGTTCGACACCTCCTTCGGCGCCGGCAACTGGTCGCTGACCAGCGCCTACCTCGTTCTCCAGCAGTCCAACGCTGGCTTCACTGCCAACGGCCTCGCCGAGATCTACTGGACCAACAACGACGCCCAGGACTTCTCCGTCCTCCCCAACGGCCCCGGCGGCGCCTCTAACCCCAACACCAACACAACCTTCGGCAACTTCGCCTCCGACTACGCCGACCGTGAGCTCGTCGCTGGCTATACCTTCTACCGCGGCTCGCGCCTCAGCAACGAGGGCAGCGGCACCGTCGAGGCCTTCAAGCTCTTCGACGCCGCCGACACCTCCCTCAACGCTGGCCAGACCAACATCGGCGCCGAGATCAACTCTGCGTCCGGCCAGCTCACCCTCGTCATCCTCGCCCCCGACTTCACCGGCGACAGCACCACCGCCACCTACGCCGGCCTCACCAACAGCGCCTGGCGCGGGCCCACCCTTGTCCTCTTCGCCCAGGCCGACACGACCGGCCCCACCTGCGACTACGACTTCAACCAGGACGAGAACGTCGACCTGACCGATGCGCAGCAGATGGCTCAGGTCTTCGTCGGTCTCCTCACGCCCGAGGCCAACTGGCTCGACGGCGACCTCAACGGCGACGAGAACGCCGACCTCACCGACGCCCAGATCCTTGCGTCGTTCGTCGTCAGCGGCACCTGCGCCCTCTAAAGTCCCTGTGCCACGACCATCGTCTGCTTTGAGACGATGCTCGTGATCTTCGAACCTTCAATGAACCGACCACAGAGCCGCCCGCGAAAGCGGGCGGCTTTTCTTTCAGCACCGATCATGTGCCTTTGACCCTCCTGGCAGCGAGATTATCGCGCTCGCGTCGCGAAGCCCATCACCAAACGTCTCAAGCCTCCTGCTGCGTCACGTTCCACTCCGCCTTCTCATCGCTCACGCCCTTGGGCAGCACGACGCGGGTCTTCATGGTTCCCTTCACGAGATCAAGGTCGATGGTGCGGCCGCCGCGCTGCCAGTCGCCGTAGCCAGCCCAGCCGCTGACGCGCCCGTAGACGAGCTTCACGCCCTTCTGCTCGCCGATGTAGTCGTTGACATGGTCGTGACCGACAAAGAGGCCCCGCACGCGCTTGCTCGCGCTGTACGCGTCGAGCACGGCGCCGGTGTCGCTCTCAAAGCACACGTCCTCGCCCCTGCGGCCGGTGGCCTTGCCCGAGTCGAACAGCGTCTTGAAGTCGAGCGTGGGAACGTGCTGCATCACGATGATCGGGTGCGAGCGCCCGAGCTTGGCATCGGCCTCGAGCTGGGCCTTCATCCATGCCATCTGGGCCGCGGAAACGTGCAGCGCGGGCTTGCGCTTGCCGCAGTTGAAGCCAAGCAGCGTGAAGCCCGGCGCCGCGGCCTCCTTCGCACGCACGTCGATGCGGAAGCAGTACTCGCGCGTGCTCTTGACGCCCTCGGGCGCTTCGCGCTCCGCGACCGTGATGAATCCCGCGGCGTGATTCTGGAACTTGGCGTAGTAGGCTTCCATCGCCAGCGAACCTGTCGCCGGGCCGTGATCGTGGTTGCCGAAGACCACGCTCCACGGGATGCCGAGGTCGTTCATAAAGCCGATGGCCGAGTGCTCGACGCCGTCGGTGTCGTTGTTGATGAAGTCGCCCGTGTGGAAGGCCATCGACGGTGCGTTCTCATCAATCAGCGTGCGGATCAGCGAGCGCGTCCGATCGTCCTTGGCCTTGTCGCCGTCCTTGGGCCGACCAAAGTGCGTGTCCGTCAGCTGCAGGATGCGAAACGGCCCCGCGCCCTCGTGCGCGATCTCGAAGCGATCATCCGCAACGCGGGTCAGCACCGACGCGCGGCGTGGGGCGCGAGCCAGCGCAAAAGTTGGGAACCCCGCGACCGTGGCCAGCGCCGAGGTGCCAGCCGCCGCCGCGAGAAACCGACGCCGATTCATGGAGTACATCATGGCCACATTGTCGCCACTCAGTCATCGCGCCGCATTCAGACCGCGTGAAAGGTGAGTCCCCGCTCGCGAGAGCGTCCTGCGAAGCAGGCCACTCTCGACTCACTCTCATCCCCACTTGCACCAGATCGCCGCGACGCTCGACGCCTTGGGCCGAGTCCATGATCCTTTGGCTCTGGCGGAAGAAATCTAAAATCAGTCCACACAGCGATCTCGCGGCGGTGTCTACTGGTAGGAACTCTACCGACCCTCTCCAGGAGCAAGTCCCATGCTGTCCACCCGCCGCGCGACTCGGAGCACTTTGCCAGGCATGCCAGGCATGCCAGGCACGTCACGCACGTCACGCACGTCGCTGATGCCGCTGGCCATGGCCACCATGCTCGCGTTCTGCGGCGTTGCCGGAGGCCAGTCGGGAGCGTCGAAGGATGGCCGCGCTGCCCCCACCTCGCAGAGCGTCGTCGCGGCTGGTCATGCTGGTCAAGCTGGACATGCCAGTCGTGCTGGTCACGCCAGCCACGAACTTCCCGCGTGGCTCGCGAACGCAACGTTCTACACGCGGCCCTCGGATCGCAACGCCGCGCTCGCGTACTACCAATCGTTCACGATGCTGCCGCGCGACGCGCGCGGCAAGAGCGGCAACGTGGACTGGGACGCGGTCGGGACCAACGTGGACGGTGCCAAGATGCCCGAGACGTTCACCCAGGCCGCCCGCGCCCTGAGCGAGGACTATCTGAATCGTGTGATGATGGCCTCGCGGATGAGCGTCTGTCGCTGGGAGTCATCCTTCGAGGACGGGATCTTGATGCTTCTGCCGTACTTGGGTGATCTTCGGGCCACGGCCCGCTCGATGCGCGTCGGAGCCCGTCTGGCGATGGTGGAGGGTCGTCCGAGCCTCGCCGCGGAGCGTCTGGTTGCGATGCATCGGATGGCGGCGCACGGCGCGAACGATCCAGTGCTGATCTGCAGCCTCGTCGGCATCGCAATCAGCGAGCTCGCCAATGAAGAGACGCGGCTGCTCGCCGAGAGCGGGCAACTGACCACCGGCGCCCGCGACCTCATCATCAAGCACCTCGAAAACATGCTCGAGCAGAAGGATCCGATGAACTCTCGCGTCGCGATCAAGGGTGAGCGGGACCTGATGCTGGGCTGGATCGAGCACAACTTCCTGCACGAAGGCGGGGCCGCCGAGCTCACGGAGTTGCTGCAGCCGGCAGAGGGCGGGGCCGCACCGGACCTGAACATCCTGACCCTCAAATCTCTCTCTGTGGACAAACTGAAGGACGCGATCTCGGACTCGAGACGATTCTACGACAAGGTTCTGGCGGTCTGGGACATGCCCGACGCTCCGGAGCGCCTGACCGCACTGTCAGAATCGGTTGACAAAGACCAGTTCGGGCCTCTCGCCCGCGTCATCGTTCCAAGCCTCGTAAACGCCAGGCGGCCCTCGACCAAGCATCGAGAGAGCCTGCGGGAGACCATCGACGCACTGCGGATCGCCAAGGTTCGCGATGAGGAGAAGTAGCAATCGGCGAGGGCGGGACGGTGTAGAACACAGGGTCTCGTAGCACATTCTCGCGCTGAACTGCGACACCTTGCTTTCCAAAGGCTCGCTTTATTCCCATGCCCTCTTCCGCGACCAACCTCCTCCTCTCAGCGTCGCCGCGGCGCGCGCGCTCTGGGCAGAGCACGCGCCGCGACTGCTCGCGTATGCACGCTCGCTCGTCCGTGACCACAGCCTCGCGGACGACGTGGTGCAAGAGGCGCTCTGCCGCGCGCTGCGACAGGACTCGCGCACGCTGCGCGGCGTCGACGACGTTCGTGCCTGGCTCGCGAGCATCGTGCGGCGCGAGGCGATCAACCAGCTGCGCACGCTCTCGCGAGAACGCTGGCGCGCGCTGGCACATGCGGACCGAACCGTTCGCACCTCGCCGCGCGAGGCACTCTTCTCAAACGATGTTCAGCGCGCCATCGATCGCCTCGCGCGCCGCAATCGAGAGATCCTGATCCTGCGTCATGTCTGCGGCCTGACGTTTGATCAGCTCGCGCCCGCGACGGGTCTCTCGCGCAGCGCCGCCGCGTCCATATACACCGCCGCGATGTCGCGACTGCGCGAACTGCTGCCGCATCCCGACAACGATGAGCAGCTCCGCGCACCTTCATCCTCGAACATCGTCTCTTCTGCTACCCCGACACTCACACAGTCACCCATCCAATCCCTTACCCAATCACTCACCGCGTCACCCATCGCGGCATCGCTCACTTCCGCCGGAGTTCCCCATGCCTGATCGACACTTCAGCCGCGACGATCTCGGCGCGAGCCTTGATGCGCTCGGCGCGACGCTGCCCGCGCCAAGCCCCGGCTCGCGGTACATGGATCAGGTCCGGCACACGCGAGGCCGCCAGCGCGTGCGCGCGATCGTCGGTCTTGCGGGCTCGCTCGCTGCGGTCGCGATCGCGCTCGCGCTGATGGCGGCGCTCACGACCACGCCCCTGCGCCCGCGCGCGGGCGAGTCGCGCCCAGTTGCCGCAGGCCCCGCGCCAAACTCAGGCCCGATCCGCGCCTTTGACTGGCGCTCACGACTTCGCGGCGGCGAATGGATCCTGCCCGAGCCCCAGGCCGCGAGCGCCCTTGCGAATCCCTCTATTGCGACCCTTCATGCCCCTTCGCACGCCGATCCGGAACTTCTCCGCGCTCGCGACGTACAAAACGTGATCGACGAGCTTGAGGCCAAGCCCAGGTGAGTGGTGCCTCCGCCGAGCGTGCTTCGCGTTTACTTTGCTACTTCGGCACTTCCTACTGATCGGTTCGCGTTTGGTAATTTCAGGTCCGACCCGGCTCACTTGACGCGGGCCCGGGGGTGTGTGACACTCTTCACTCGCGAGAGAGTGTCCGCTCGGGTGGCGAGCGGTCCGTCTGGCGGGAGTGGCTGTGTCCGCGGTCCGAACCGGCAACGGTCGGACTCGCGGGAGCATGGTCCGGCAGGAATTGGCAACGGCGGCGAGTGTCCTTGGGCGGTCTGGCGTGTGCCAGCACTCCTGAGTGTGCTCGAATCGCCACAGTGCGTGGAGTTGACCTATGGCGGCCAAGGGCAGCATGCCTGGTTGGGGCTGGGGATTGATCACGGTCCTGTCTCTCTCGACCCTCGGATCGCTCGTGGCCTTTGCCATGTTCTATGGCAAGTACAACGACTCCATGCGGCAGCTTCTGACCGCGACCGAGGCGGGCAACGACTTCGTCCGCGCCGATGAGCGCAACCGCGACGACGTTCGCAACCTCGTCGAAGAGGCCAAGAAGAGCCGCCAGAGTCTGGTCGGCTACCTCGTCGAGGGGCAGCAGGCCGTGATGCAGCGCGCCACCGGCAACCGCCGCGAGACCGTCGCGACACTCGATGAGAAGCTCAAGGCCATTCCCGGCGCTGACTCGCAGCCGATGCTGGGCGTGATCAACGCCCGCGAGGCCGAGCTTGGCAATCTTCGCAACCAGCTCCAGCAGGCCGACGCCGCCCGCCAGCAGGCGCTCGCCGATCTCAAGAACGAGGTCGAGCGCGTCGGTGCCGTCGAGAAGCGTCACCAGGAAACACTAAGCGGCATCAACTCGCAGCTTCGCCAGGTCAAGGACGAGGTCGATGGGTATCGCACCGGCACCGACGCCTATAAGAAGGAGCTCGACCAGCGTCTGGACGAGTCCCGCCAGGCCGCGGCCGAGGCCGAGGCTCGCCTGAAGAAGCAGCTCGACGAGCTCACCGTTCAGAAGCTGATCGTGGACAACCAGCTCGCCGTGCTGCGTGGCCAGCGCAACCAAGCCGTCCTCCGCACGGGCGATGAGTCCGCACTTGTCGACGCCGAGATCGTCGGCACCAACAGTGCCGACCGCACCGCCTTCCTCTCCATCGGCAAGCGCGAGAACGTTGTGCTGGGCATGACCTTCAGCGTCTATTCCACCGCTTCGGCCATCCGTCCCAACGACGCGGGCGAGTATCTCGCAGGCAAGGCAACGCTCGAGGTCATCAACGTCGGCGAGACGACCGCCACGGCCCGCATCACCTCCGAGGCCCGCGGCAATCCCGTGGTCAAGGGTGATGTCGTTGCTAACGCGGTCTTTGATCCCTCCAAGAAGTACAAGTTCGTGATCTTCGGCAACTTCGACGCCGACCGCGACGGCCTCGCGACGCAGATCGAGCGTCAGGGCATCGAGGCGATGATCCGCTCGTGGGGTGGCGAGCTGACCGAAGACATGACCGGCGACGTGGACTTCCTCGTGCTCGGCCAGCGTCCGCTGATCCCGCCGCGTCCTGCCAGCGATGCTCCTTTCGAGGTCGTGCAGGAATACTTCCGTCGCGAGCGCGAGGTCGAGCGCTACGACAGCCTCAACCGCCAGGCTCAGAGCACCAGCGTGCCGGTCCTCAACGAGAATCGCCTCTACACGCTGATCGGCAAGCGTCCCGCCGACCGCCGCTGAGTCGGGCAGCAACCATGTGCAATTTCCGACGGGACACGCTCTGGCGTGTCTCGTTTTCTTTGTGACTCTCAACGCTGGCTGGCGCAGTACCCTTCCAATTCATGTCCAAGCACGAATCACGCCTACCGCACTGGGTTCAGACGCTGCTTGTCGGCGCGGGTCGCTCGCTGACGACGCCGCTGACAAGCGTCGGGCTCGAGACCGCGAGCAACTGGGCCGCGGCACTCTCTCGCATCTATCCGCGACTGCAGCCCTCGCGCTTTCGTCGCGCCGAGGAGAATCTGCGGATCGCGTTTCCAGAGTGGGACGACGCGCGCGTCCATGACTGTGCCCAGCGCTGCTATGAGCACCTCTTCCGACTCGCGGTTGAGATGCTCTACGTGCCGCGCCTCATCAACCCCGATGGCTACGCGCGGCACCTGCACTTTGGTGCGATCGCGCCCGGGCTGCAACGACTTCTCTCGAAGCGTCCGGTCATCCTTATCTCGGGGCACTGCGGCAACTGGGAGCTGATCGGATACGCCATCTCGATGCTCGGCTTTCCGATGCACGCCGTGTATCGCCCCTTCGACCTGCGCCCGCTCGATGAGTGGGTCCGTGAGGGTCGCGCTCGCCGCGGCCTGATGCTCGTCTCGAAGTTTGGCGCGGTCCGCGCGCTGCCGCCGGTTCTCAAGGCCGGGCAGCCTGTCGGCCTTGTCGCGGATCAGTCTGGCGGCGACCGCGGCATCTTCGTCCCGTTCTTTGGCCGCCTGACCAGCACGTACAAGTCCATCGGGCTGCTCGCGCTGCAGACCAACGCGCAGCTCGTCTGCGGCGTGGCGCGCCGGCTCGCGCCCGGCGAAGCGCCGCCGCCGGGTGGACGCTGGATGCCCGCAACGGACGAGGATCGCCCCGGCGACAACGCCGCGGGGCTGTCGTATGGCGTTGAGCTCGTTGATCAGTTTGGGCCCGATGACTGGAGCGGCCGCTCGGACCGGCTCTTCTATATCACGGCGCGGTACCGACGCGCGATCGAAGCCATGATCCGCAAGTCACCTGACCAGTACTTCTGGATGCACCGCATCTGGCGCAGCCGCCCTGCGCACGAGCGACTCAAGAAGCCCTTCCCGCCCGCGCTGCGCGACAAGCTTCTTGCGCTGCCGTGGATGACGGTCGAAGAAGTGGACAGGATCCAAGCGAAGAGCGAGCAGGACTCGGTGTGAGCAGGGAGAAGAAGTTCACCACGGAGCACACGGAAAAGAGCGAAGGCCGCAGAGCGATGGAGGTGCTGTGCTCACACCTTTTCGCTTGATCTTTGGTGAGTGTTCACCGTCTTCCCCCATGCTGGTGCATGCTGAGTCATCTCTCTCTTATCTTCGCTTTCCCTTACGCGTACGCGTGCAGGCCCGGCAGGAGCAGGTTCACGCCGAAGTACGTCCAGAGCATCACAAAGAAGCCGATGACGCTGAGCCATGCGGTGGTGAGGCCCTTGTTGGCCGGGGCCGCGATGCGCACGTGGATCACGATGAGGTAGACGATCCAGGTGATGAGCGCCCACGTCTCCTTGGGATCAAAGGCCCACCAGCGTCCCCAGGAGTGGTCGGCCCACCAGGCGCCGAGCAGGACCCCGACGCCGAGTGTCCAGAAGGCCAGTTGCAGCAAGATGATCTGCGCGGTATCGAGGTCGGCGAGTGCGCGGGCTCTGCTGCCGATCGCCGCGCGGCCTTGATCGTCGGTCGCAACGTGCCCGAGCGCGAGCGACAGCATGTCGCCGCTACCCGTGCTCGGCGAGATCGCGATCTGCCCGCCCGTTGACGCGTCCGTTGAGAGCGCGATGGGCGTGCGCGCCTCGCGCAGCCTCGCGGCATAGTGCGTGCCGAGATAGAAGAGGCTCACGACAAAGCCTAGCGAGATGAGCCCGTACGACGCCAGCACGATCGTGACGTGGTACTTGAGCAGCACGCTGGTGTTGAGGATCGCCGCCTCGCGCTCGATGTGCACGCCGGGGATGCGGGCCTGCGTTGCGGTGACGAGGACGAGAAAGCCAACGCCCGCTGCGGCGGCCCCGAAGAGCCACTGCCGACGAATCAGCATGATGGCGACGCCCACGAGCACGCCAAAGAGCGAGAGCCCCGTCATCGATTCGAACTGGTTCTGGATCGCGAAGCGCTCGGCGATCAAGCAGCGCGCCGCGAATCCGAAGGTGTGCAGCGCGAAGGCGAGGGCGAGCACGCCGATTCCCATCCACGCCAGCGAGGAACGCCCGGTGCCGAAGGCGAGCACGAGGAGCACGAGCGAGATGGCGTAGAGCCAGAAGCCCCACTCGAAGGCGTTGGCGCGGTTGTACGAGAGCTCGAGGGCGCGGCGAGAAGTGGGGTACGTCTCTGCGTTGATGGCGGGAAGCAGGGCCGCGGCCTTCGCGGCCGCGGCGTTGACGCCCGGGGCATCCTGAGCGCGCCACGCGCGGCCGAGATCGAGCAGGGCAGCGCGGACGGGTGAGTCGTCGGGGAGAGAAGAGATGTGCGACCACGCGACATCGCGCGTGGGCGGCGCCACCATGAGAAAGTTGGCAGAGAGGTCGGCGAAGAGGCCCATGGCATAGTCGGCCTTGCCGAGCGCGTCGCGATAGGGCTCCTCGTCCATGTGCTCGCGCGCCACCGCGCTCGCGAAGGTGTTGAGCGTGAGGGGGGCGACCTGCCCGAGCCGCACCCAGCGTCCCGCGGCGTCGGCGTCCTGGGCAAACTGCTTCTCGAGGAGGGCGCGACGCAGCGGGAGATAGTTGATGCCGATCGCTGGCTTGTCGAAGTAGTACTCCGGGTCGATGGTCATGTCGAGAAGCGTGAAGAGGGCGTCGTACTTCGCCGATGTGACCTCTTCGCCGCCGCCAGACTTTGGGGTGTGGATGAAGTCGCGGTGGGCGCTGCGCCCGGTGATCTTCATCGTCATCTCGCGGCCGAGCGTGTCCATGATCTTGACGCGCCCGTTGTGCAGCACCGCGAGGTCGCGCAGCGGCGACAGGTCCAGCGCACTCGCGAAGGCGTGCTTCTCCGCGGGCGCCAAAAGGGCCTGACCCTCGGCCCGCCGGACGGGCGAGCCGAACGGGTTGGCCAGCGACCTGCCCGCGGCCGAGACGTCCATCGATGCGGGATGCGCGTTGCCCTCGGGGGCTGAGTACTGCGCCAGCGCGGGAATGGATCCCAGCACCGTGAGCAGCATTGCGCAGGCAATGCGAATGGCCGACAGTGAAGACCGGCGGGGACCGCCGGGCCACCCGGAGGACGGTGTCGTGGTGTTCATTGGGAAACTCCTGCTTCCTGCAGTGCTGGAGCCACGTCGGCGCGCACCGGCCTCTTGAATGTTCCGGCCTTGACCTGGGCCTGGATCTTCTTCTTTTCACGC
>JBBQGR010000018.1:0-15189 GCA_038323185.1 Phycisphaerales bacterium
GAGCAGCCGCCCCATCGCACGCCCCTCCTCCACGATCGCAGGATCAGAGTCGTTCACCAGCGCCTGGAACGCGGCCACGCGCAGATTGGGAGCCTCGCGCGTCTCCCACACCACATCCCGCATCGCCTGCACCCACGCGGCCTTCCCATCCGCCGACTCACCCACGCTCTGTCGCGCGACAGAAATCTGTGCGGCTCGCTCCTTCGCATCGATCTCGCGATTGCGCACGTTGCCCAGCGGCGTCGCCGCCACCGGTGCGCCGACGCCGCAACCGGCAAGTCCCGCCACGAGCACGAGGCTCGCCGCCAGAACCAGTCCCCAACCCGCGCCAACACACCCGCGGCCAGAATGATTGTCACTCATAGTCCGCGACTGTAGCGATTCGCCGACGCGACGCCCCTTTCCGCCAGCCGCGCTACCCTTCCCGCGTGACTCCCAACGCGCCGCCAACCTCTATCCCCCACGCCCCAAGTGGTACCACCGCTGGAACTCCCGGCACGATCGGTCCATCCGTGCACGACAAGGTCGCCCGCGTCCTCTCCCTCATCCGCCCCGCCGTCCAGGCCGACGGTGGCGATATCGAGCTCGTCAACATCACGCCCGAAGGCATCGTCCAGATCCGCCTGCACGGCGCCTGCGTCGGATGCCCCTCGTCATCCATGACGCTCAAGGTCGGCATCGAACGCAACCTCAAAAACCACATCCCCGAGATCCGCGGCGTCGAAGCCGTGTCATAAACGATCTCGTTTCCCACGCTCGTCGGCAAGTGCCCAGCCCGACTGGGCCTTCTCCTGTGGGGCAGGGGTGCCGCCCGACGGTTCCGAGCAGATTACACGGCGCACCACACTCATCAAAAACTTGATGCCTCGATGCCGCGTGCCTCGGTGCCTGCTTCAATCTCAACCAAATGACCACGCCGCCGGTACACCCTTCGCTGCAAGCGCACACGCCCTCGCTCCAATGACGTAGCACGCCGCCACTGGCTCGTCGCGCTGATCGCCATCATCTCAATTTTCGCGGGGTACACGATCTGGGCCGTCCCACGTGTCTTCGAAGAGAAGAGTGCCACCGGCTTCTTCCACACCACATCTCTCATCCTCGCGTCACCAACGCTCGACGCGCGGGCCGTCGCCGACGCAAACAACCTGCGCGGCCTCGCCTTCGCACGCCTGGGCCGCGGCGAGATCAAGCGTCCCTGGCGCTGGCTCTGGCGCCAGCGCGTCAAACTCGCGCACACGCTCACAGGCACGCCATACATCGACGTTGCATGGGCAGACGTGAAGTCGATGTATCCGCCGCCGGGGCCGCTGCCAGAGAGGATATGAGATAGAAGTCCAATCAATACAGAGGAAGAACCGGCCCATCCACCGGTTAAAGATTCTGGCTCGGGCATCGCACACGTCTCCGGAATGTACTGGTCAACCACACCGGAAGATCCCAAGGTTGTCCAAGCGCCGATCGGTGAGCACTGGCTTTGCAGTGGGCCAGCGATGCAGGTTGAAAAAGCTCACGCCATCGCGAAGTCACTGATCCGCACACGAAGAGACCTGGATCGCGGCGAGGTCCCGCTGCGACGCCGATTTGACCTCAACGATGTTTCTGAGAGCGCGGCCATTCTCGAAAGACTGGAGTCGTCGTTCGTCCCAGCCTGGGAAGGCACGATCACGCTGCCACAACTCGTAGAGAAACTCTCGCTCACGGCTCGCTGCGCCGTTGAACTCGACTTGGAGCCAAGCACCCTGACCAATTACGAGTCACGGCTCGAACCTGCCGCGCTGCCCGCCGCCTCGGTTCGCGTCACGCTCGGCGCGCTCTGCACCTATGCAAATGCGAGTATGACATGGACCGTGAGCGACGGTCGCATCATCATCCACCGCCGAACGGCTCAGGGGATTGGCGAGACCCGGCTCGATCCAGAGTTCCTCGACCGGCGACTTGCATTCTTGGACGCATGAGACATCACAAAAACCGTGTCCTTCTTTCTAGATTTCCCAGACTCGGCGCAGAACGTCGCTTGGAGTCTCACCGGCCCCGCACGTGTCGAACCACGGCATTGGAGATTTAACGGTGGCGACCACCCGATCGACGCCCTCGGTAACTTTCTGATTGTTGAAGCAGACCTCCCGACGCTCCACCTCATCGGGCTGTACCTCGAGCTCTTCCGAAAATCCGATCCAAGCCTCGGCACTGTTCGTCAGCGGGATCTGAAATGGGGCCAAACTCTTGATGGTGAGCACGATCCCACGGTGGCATGGCCTACCTCTCCGGGACGTAGCTGAACCCAGCGGTCATCACGTACAGTCTTGAGGCGATCGCTGGGTCAGCCATTCGAGACCCTGCCGCGATCACCGAGATCAACTCGAAGTACTCGCAGAGAAGCATCGTAACTCACGGAACTGGCGAGATTCTCAATGAACTCTCGAAGCTCAATCTCCGCATCAGCCCCGCTGGATCGCCACCCTACTTGGCGACCCTTCTGATCGAAAGCACCTTCCTCGTCATCGCCTCCGCGCCGACGCAGGCCAAGGTCGCCCAGATCCTCCGCGAGTTGGAGGCTCGCCACGTAGCGCAGCCCGCCGCGATCAACGCGCCGCCCGCGAATTAGCGTCCGCAGACCACCTCCTTGATCCAACCCGCGTCCTCTGCTCGTCTTTCGCATACTCCACCCCCAGCCGTTACCCCGCCCCAGCGTTCCAACGTCCCAAGAACCACAATTTGGTTGCCAAGCGTCGAATCTCTCTTCCTCTTCATGCCGCAGCGTGGTATACCGTTCCTTGATGGTGGTCGGCCATGGTGAGGCTGGCCAAGAGAGGCTCGGGGCTTGGACGGTTCCGAGCGGTTGGTGGTGGGTCTTGGCCGGCAGGTCGTGCGCGGGTTCCGCTGGATGCGGGACTGGCGTGCCGCCGCGGTGCGACCAGGACGGGAGCGCCAGTATGTTGGTCATCACACGTCGTGAAGGCGAAGAGGTCGTCATCGGCGACCCAAAGAACCCCATCGGGGTCGTGCGCATCGCCTCGGTCAAGGGCGAGCGGGTGCGCATCGCCTTCGACTTCCCGCGCGATGTCGAGATCAACCGGCGCGAGATCGCCGACCAGATCGCGCAGCAGCCGCCAAGCGTGATCGGCGCGATCAAGCCCGAGACAGCGTGAGGTTGAGCAGGCACTGGGCATCAGGCACTTGGCACCAGGGTCGCGACGCGACACCGGCTTGAGCCAACTGGGTGGCACACCTCTTCAATCCAAAGCGCCACAGCAAAGAGCCCGCTTCATCGGGCTGATTCGCTTGCGGACCGCGACTTCAAGGTTGTGCCGTGGCGGCCCGCTCGTGTCCACGTGCTCTTCTTTTCAGCACGTCTCTGCGAGCTTGACCACTGATAGGACACGCTCGTAGATGTGCTTTAGCTTCTCCCCAGTGTCCAGTCCTTGATCCCCAGCCTCTTCCCCTACGCCTCCGGCGGCATTCTGAACACCTCGCGGAAGTTCCCCGCGAGTCGGTCGTCTCCCTCGCCGCGGGTGACCGCGTGGACAAGGTGTTTGCCGCCGACGAAGCAGCCCTTCCAGCTTTGGCCCATGCCGCCGAAAGGCTCTTGGCGATCGCCTCTTGAGCGCACCGCGTTGTGGCCGACCTTGAAGGCTCGCAGTTCGCTCTTCATGCGGTCGGCGAGGGCGGCGTCGTCGGTTGCGATGGAGGCCACCAGGTTGCCGTTGCTTACGTTCATTTCGGCGACCATCTGCTCGACGCTGTCGATGACAATGATTGAGTCGAGCGGTCCGAATGGTTCGCCGTGGTAGAGGCGGCTGCTGCGCGGGAGGCTCAGCAGGCAGGCTGGCGCCATGTATGCGCTTGAGTCCTGCCCTGCGATGAAGCGGCCGGATGAGAGTTCGCCCTCGTAGATTGGCATCGCGCCGCCCACGAGCGCTTCGTCCCACATGCCGCGGAGTTCCTTGACTTTCTTCGCATTGATCAGCGGCCCGAACTCCAGCGCTGGCAGCGCGTCATCATCGTGCGCGACTGCGAAGGGATTGCCGAAGCGCAGGCTCTTCACGACGCTCAGGTAAGTGTCCATGAACTGCGGCAGGAGCCGGCGCTGCACGACGAACCTTGGGTAGGCCGTGCATCGCTGCTTGGCGTACTCGTATCCCTTGCGTAAGAGTCCTGCGAGCAGGTCCCACTGAGAGAAGTCCCAGACTCCCCACGCGTTCACGCCCTCCATCTCCAGCATGAAGCGCTTGCTTGTATCGACGAGGTTCAGCGCGATGTCGCGCCCTGTTGCGCGGCCGCCGACGAAGCTGATGCAGTCGATGAGTTCGTGCCGGATCAGCGCCTTCGAGAGCGGCCCGCCGGGTCCGCTCACGAGCGAGATCGGCACGCCGCTGCGGCGCGCGATCGCGGCGCAGACGCCGATGGCGAGTCCGCCGCCATCTGTGGGTGTCTTGGCGATCACGCTGTTGCCCACCATCGCTTGCACCAGCACGGCGTGCACCAGCACGCTGAGCGGATAGTTCCACGACGCGATGTTGCTCACCAAGCCCAGCGGCGTGCGGCCTCGCATCATTGGCTCAATGTTCTCGGCGTACCACGCGACGCCGTCGATGCAGCGATCAACGTCCGACGCGGCGAGGGGCTCGGGCTTGCCGATCTCCCACATCAGGCTCTTGACGAGCACGTCGCGATGCGTGCGCATGCCGTCGAGCGTGGCGAGAACGCGCGCGACGCGCTCGGCCAGCGGCGTGCGGGACCAGACCGGCGCCTCATGGGCCGCGGCGTGCACGGCCTTGATCGCCGCGGCGGCGTCGAGCATCGGCAGGGTGCCCAGCGGCGTTCCATCCACCGGCGAAGAGATCGCCTGCGGCGAACCGGGGCGGCCCCAACTCCCCCCGCCACCGCCGGGCTTCTGAGCGCTCTCCGTGCCGGTGAGGTTCAGCAGCGCGCCATCGCTCGAGAAGGCTTCGGGAGCGGCGGCACGCAGCGCCCGCGCGACCGCGCTCCACTCGCAGCCGGGCTTCATGCGCAGCCCACTTCCACCCGACGCGGTGTCCAATGGCTTGGTCTCAATCACGCGCGTCTCCCCTCCACTTACGCCACTCCCACTAACCCTGCCACTCCCGCCACCCCCACCACCCCCACTACTACTCGCGCCTGCCGCGCGTGCGGCGTCTTTCGCTGCGGATGAGTCACCGGTCGGAGTGGGGACAGACATGCTCGATGCGGTTGCCATGATGGATCATTGGCAAGCCGGGTCGCTGGCGACCGTGTGCTGGCCACTGTGTTACTCGATCTTGCCGCCGGCCATGTCGTAGATCCATGCGTCGGCGCTGCGGTTCCACTCCTGGACCTCGCCGGGCGCGAAGAAAAGGCCGAGCTCGCGGGTCGCGGCCTCGGGACTGTCGCTGCCGTGGATGAGGTTGAAGGAGTTGGAGACGCCAAAGTCGCCGCGGATGGTGCCGGGGGCGGCCTTGGAGCCGAAGGTCGCGCCCATCATGTTGCGGGCGATCGTGATGGCGTCGTTGCCGCGGAGCGCGAGGACGAGCACGGGGCTCGAGGTCATGAACTTCACGAGTCCGGCGTAGAAGCCGCGCTCCTTGTGGGCTTCATAGTGCGTCGCGGCGAGCTGCGGGCTGATCTTGGTCAGCTTGGCGCCGACGACCTGCAGGCCCTTGTCCTCGAAGCGCGAGATGATCTTTCCCGTGAGGCCCCGCTGAACGGCATCGGGCTTCAGGATGATGAGCGTGGTTTCCATCGTCAAACTCCTTGGCAAATCAGTAACCAGGTCAATCGCAAGGGGCAAGGGTAGGCGAGAAGACCCACCAACCAAGCCCAACACCTCGCGCACGACCGCACGATACCGCCGCGATGTCGGGAGGCAACACAATCGCGTCCAAGGTCGCGATCTTTGCGCACGGGCGCGGTCCAAGGTGGCAGAATTCATGCCGGGGGGCCTGGCCCTGGCAATCGCGCCCACTGTCCGAGCGCTTCGCCCAAGCGGAGGCAGCCAGCAGTCGAACGCTGTTCCGCCTTGCAAGGCCCGAGGTAATGGCCAGACGCGCGCGCGGCTGGCCCCGACGGCCCGTGGCGTTCTCGATGGGCGGTTGTGCCCGTTCATTCCAAAAGACAAAACACCCTGCCGCATGGCAGGGTGTCTTCGAACGAGGCGGACGGGACTCGAACCCGCAACATCCGGATCGACAGTCCGGTGCTCTAACCAATTGAGCTACCACCCCTTAGGGCCTTGACAATCCGTTTGACGGGTTTGTCTTGGCGTTGAGTGCTGACTTGAGGCTGCCGGCTTGAGTCCGGCTGGTTGCCAATCTGCGGCGATGGGGGTCGAATCCATCGCGGAGGGAAATTTAGGCTTGCCGCGGCGTTTGTCAAGCCTTCCCGAGGTGGGCTTGATGCTTGGCGTGGCCGCGGCGGGCTTGGCGGCTACTTCTGGCCTGACAACTGGATGGTGTCGCCCTGGATCGCCATGGCGCTGCCGCCTGGGCCGACCTTGGATGCGGCGCCGAACATGACGATGACGGCCACGAGCAGGGCGACCGTCGAGACGATGGCCAGCACTGAGTAGACGTCGGGCGAGCTGGAGCGGCGGCGGGCTCCGGCGGCGTTCTGCATTCCAAACTGGCTCATCGCGCTACTCCCTGTGATCCGTGTCGGCTCTGTCGTCTCTGTCTTCTCTGTCGCCGCTGTCGTCGCTGTCGGTTCAGTTGTTCACTCGGGGCGAAGGTCTCGCGGCCGCGGCGGCTATTTCGTGGCCATTACATCGAGCTGCTCTGGACCATGTCGCCCACGCGGATGTCGCCCAGGCCCTGCCTGCCGATGGACCACTGCATGTCGGTCTGCTGGACCGTGAGGTTGCCAGCCCAGCGGCCGTCGCGGACGACGAGGAACTTCATGCCGTTCAGCACGCGGTCGTTGCTGCCGACGGAGATCTTGACGATGTTGCGGCCGGTGGCGGGGTGGACCATCACTTCTTCAACGCGGCCCTGGATCATGGGGCCGGTGTAGATGACCGGGGCGTCGACGCCGCTCGACAGGCCTGAGGCTGCGCCGCCGCCAGCGAGCTGCTGGGCGGAGGTCTGCTTGATGGCGGCGAGTTCTTCCTGGAGGGCGCGGTAGTTCTGCTCAAGGACCTCGCGCTGGGACTCGAGATCGCTGAGGCGATCCTCCATCTCGAGGCTGCGCTGGCGGAAGGAGAGCTCGTTGGACCGCAGGGTGGTGGTCTCCTTGCGATAGCTGTCGATGATGGTGGCCTGGGTGCTGGCGGTCTCGCCGAGCTCGGCGATCTTGCCCTCGATGCCCTGGCGGGCGAGCTCGGACTTGTTTCGCTCGGTGAGGAGCGTGGCGCGCTCGGCCTCGAGCGTGCGAACCTGTGCGGAGGAGGATGCGTTGTCGCGTTGGAGCTGCTCGATCTGAGCGCTGAGGCGCTGCTCCTTGGACGCGGACTGCGAGGCACCCGCGGCGGAGCTCGCGATCGCCGCGCTCTCGCGGGCGAGGGCGTTGCGGTAGTCCGCGAGGACCTTGTCGGTGTTGACCGCGTAAGAGACGGTCAGGGCCGAGAGGAGGAGGGCGAGCACGGAAGAGACGAGCACAAAGATCTTGGTAAGCGGATGCACGGGAGACTCCTGCTGCGGGGCCGCACAACGGCCCGGGGATTCAACGTTCGCCACGCCACTAACACTCGTCTGCACGCACGGGCCGGAAGCACCAGTGCCGATATCGATGCCCGGGCTAAGCCCAGTTCAGACCCAGTCGCTGCCGATCAAATCGAACCCGGCCCCATCAGTCTGGGAGCCAAGCCCTCTCTTGAAGAACGCTCGCAAGATGAACGAGCCGCCCCATCGGGGCACCCGGGCCATCTGGCGGGGTGGAGAATAGCACATCCTCGCCGAGCGTGCATCAAGTCGCCCCCTGCGGCTGCGTCCGCCGCAGTCCGCCTTCGCCGAACGCCGCTGGCAAACGCCGCGAAGCGGGGTCGCAAACCATTCTATACCGTTACCGACACCCGCCAGACCCCAACCAAACGAGCCATGAGCTTTGACTGCTCGCGACGGGCTCAAATCTCGGGACTGGCCGCCGCCATCGCCAGCGGCACGGACTTCTCGCGCGGCTCGGGCTTGATCTTGATCGCGACGTACGTGAGATCGTCGAGCTTCTCGGCGCTGCCTCGGAAAGTCTTGACGTCTGCCTCCATCGCGACTGCCAAATCGTTTGCGGTGCCGCTGCGGTGCTTGCGGATGAGGTTCTTCATTCGCTCTTTTCCGTAGAACTCCTTGTCGGTGTTGCGAGTCTCCCAGATTCCGTCGGTGCCCATGAGCAGCACGGTGTCAGGCCCGAGGCCGGCGATTGAGTGCTCGCGGTACTTCCAGTCGCGGTCGATCCCGAGTGGGATGTCCTCGGTGCCCAGCTCTTCGAACTCATCGCGCGTGGGGTGGTAGACCATGATGGGATCGTGCCCCGCGCTGGCCCAGCGAATGGTGCCGGCTGAGGGATCGATGAGTGCGATCTCGAGCGTCATGAAGCGCCCGTGGCGCGCGTCCGCCGCGAGCACTCTGTTCACGCGATCAAGGAGCGTTGCGAGGGGGTGGCCCTCTTCCGCGTAGGCGCGAAGGGCGGCGCGGGCGGTTGCCATGAGCAGCGCGGAGCCGATGCCGTGGCCCATGACATCGCCGAGGGCAATCAGTGTGCCGCCGTGGATGGTGCCACGCACGTCGATGAAGTCGTAATAGTCGCCTCCGGTGCTGTCGCAGTATCGAGCCCGGCCCACAACGTCGAGGAGTGTGAGGTCAGGATCGTGCTCGGGGAGGAGGCTCTGCTGCACTTCCTGAGCAACCTCGAGGGCGCGCTCGAGTTCGAGCCTCTGGCGCAAACCTCCGGACATCTTGTTGAGCTCGGCCGAGAGGGTTTCAAACTCGCGGGCCGCTTTGAGCTCGATGCGTGAAGAGAAGTCGCCCGCGCCGATCTTGCGAACATGGGCCGAGAGGGCCTGCACGGGCCTTGCGAGTCTGCGGCTCACGATCCAGCCCAGGGCCGCGGCGCCGGCCATCGTGAAGAGCGCTGCCACGAGCGCGCGGCGCTGGACCGATTGGGCATCGGCCATGAAGGCCGCCTCGGGGAGCACCACCACTGCAAGCCACTCGATGCCCGGCTCGGGCGCGATGCGCGCCGTCTGAACGCGGGCCCACTCGCCGCCGATCCGCGCTCGTGGCGGCGGCGGCCCCCCGGTCCATGCGCTCGGCGGCCCGAGGTGCGCCGAGACCGCGTGGGCCATGGGTCCATCGCTGTCCTCTAGCGCCAGTCGCTCGCCAGCCTTCGACACCACGGCGCCGTGCGATGCGGCGACGATCAGGCCCTCGCGGTCAACGATGTAGACCTCGCCCTTGTCCGCAACGGGAAGCGTCTTGAGAAACTTGCTGAGTGCCTCGAGCGTGACATCAATCACGAGCGCGCCGGCGGGCTTTCCATCGGGACCCGTGATCACGCGCGTGTAGCCGGTGCCTGTCGAGATCGCGCCTCCCTGTTCACCAAACCAGAAGTAGACGGGCGTCCAGAGCGGCACGGGGGAAGCCTTCGCCCCCGTCCACCAGGGCCGCTCGCTCGCGATGAACTGATGCTGGCGCAGCGGCTCCTTGCCGACGACGCCCGCGGGCGAGATCTCAAACTCAACGGCTTGATCAGGTCCCGGCCCGGCCACCCGCCCGACCTCAAGCCGGCCGCCGACGCCGCGCAGGATCCACGTCGTCTCTCCCTGCATGTTCGCGAAGCAGATGGAGTCCACGCGTTTGCTGACGACGATGTCGTCGAGCATCGAGAGCTCCCACGCCTGCAGGCCGCTCGTCGGAAGTGTGCCGCGCTCGACGCGCCTTGCGTAGAGCTCGCTGGTCCTGATGGCAGAGGCCAGATATCGCTCGGTCTCTGCGCTGATGTCGCTGGTCGCGTTGGCCACGACCTCAGTACCGAGTCCTTCGGCGATGCTTCGGCTCGTCACGACGAGCAAACCGAGCATGAGTGCCACCGCCAACACCAGCGGCGTCACGACCATCAACGTCACCAGCGCACGGATGCCCAAGCCGCGACCCATACAAGTTCCTTCCCACCATCGGGAGCCTCTGGCTCGCTCCCGCCACCCCGCATCAGCCACGCCCAACAGGGACATCGCCTGACTTGGGTCAATGTAGCGACAGTGCCCCACAGTACGTTCCCTAGGGATTGACTGGACAGCATGTGAGCAAAGCAAAGTCCAAACAACAGGAGACGCACGGGACCGCGCAACGGGCGCGCGACTCCGCTACGCTCCACCTTTGTCCCACCCGCACTGTGGATGATCTCATGGCGCCACGAATCGTCACCAGCCCAAAGCCCAAGCGTCACTCCCTGGCCTTCTTTCGGGAGTTTCTTCGAAGCCCCAAGCAGATTGGCGCGTGCTTCACGTGCTCGCCCCATGTGGCAAGGGCGTTGATCCGTGACATCGGGCTTGAGAAGGCGTCGTCCTTCGCCGAGCTGGGAGCGGGCACGGGTGCCGTTACCGAGATCATCAAGCAGTACATCCCGCCCGCGTGCAAGTTCTTCGCGGTTGAGCTCTCGCCCAACCTCGCAGATGTGCTCCGGCAGAACGTGCCGGGCGTGCAGGTGATCGTGGACGACGCCGCCAACATCAAGCAGCACTGCCGCCAGCTCGGCATCAACCAGCTTGATGGCGTGGTCTCGGTACTTCCGCTGATGCTCTTCAACCGCGAGCTGCAGAACAAGCTGTGCGGGGCCGTCGCGAGCGCCCTGAAGCCGGGCGCATACATGACGCAGGTCACGTACCACGCCGACGGCCTGCCGACCGCGAAGGCGCTCCGGCGAATGCTTGAGACCCACTTCACGACGGTCGAGCCCACGCGCATGGTGTGGCGGAACATCCCGCCGGTCTTCATCTATCGCTGCGTTCGTTAGCCGCCTCGCTGTTCCGTAGCCGGGCACGCCAGCCGATTCACGGGCCTGGCTCGGGGGCTAGCACCATCTCCTCATGACCAACGAATCACCCCAACCTCAGCACGCTGCTCCCGCTCGACGCGCCAGCCCTCTTTGGGCGAAGGCGCTGCTCGTTCTCGCCGCGGCGCTCATGGCGCTGGGCATCTTCAAGGGTGCCACCGCTTCCGAGCCTGCAAAGTCCTCAGCGAGCGCGGCGTCGGCCGTGGGCTTCGGCGCTGACACATCAGGCACCTCCCAGGCGACTGCCGCGTCCTACACGACGTCGCCCATTCCCTTCCGGCTCGGCTTTTTCTTCGCCGCGCTCGTCGGCCTCCAGTACGCCGGACTGATGGAGGTGAAGTGGGTTGCCTCCGGCGAACGCTTCGACCACTTCCACCAGTGGGCGTTGTCACTCGTTTCTTCGGGCGAGACGTTTGTGAAGGGCCTGCTGCCCAGCGCCTCGGCCAGCGCGGTGGGCCTCTTCACTGGATGGAGACGCCGTTGAAGCCCGCACCGACAGATGCCGCTCAGCGCGCCACTCCGCACGCAGCACAAGCCACGCTTTGCCGCGTCCTTGGCGGTTTCGCTCTCGTCTTACTTGCGCTCTCGTCTGTGATCATCGGTCCGGGCTGCAATGCATCAGATCCCAAGCTGGCCGAGGCCTTCGCCGGGCAGCGCGAGGCCATGCTCGCTCGCTCACTGCGCACCGCCGCGGAGATGCACGAGCGGGCCGCGGCAACCGCCGACGCCGCGCTGACCGACGCCGATCAGGCGGTGCAGGCACGCCGCACCGACTTTGACTCGTATGAGGATGCGCGGCGCGCGCTGCTCTCGACCGAGGGCCGCATCCGCGACGCGGGGAACCACGCCGAGCGCGTCGAGTTTGTGGCATCGGAACTCTTTGACCAGTGGCGGCGCGACCTGCGTCAGTACACCAGCGACGAGCTGCGCGAGCAGGCCCGCAACCGCTTCGATGACTTCCAGACCCGCACGGACGCCGCGATCAAGGACTTCAAGGAAGCGCGCGAGACCATCGAGCCCGTGCGTCGGCGTGTCATCGATGCTGCGCTCTGGCTCAAGCACCATCGCCACCAGGCCTCGCCCCCGGACCCCACGCGCACGGCGGCCGATCAGGCCGCGCTCGAAACCGAGCTCGCGACCATGCGCGAGCGCACCGCCACCGCCGTTGCGCAAGCCAACGTGCTCGCCGACGAGCTCAATCCACTTGAACCGGGAGAGCCCGAGGCGCCGTGACTCGCTCCATCTCGCGCTGCGTTGTTCACCGCCACATGCTCAATCGATGTACGGCGTGATCGCTGCCCCGCTTTGCGTGTAGAAGACGTCTCCATATACCTGCATGAACGCGTTCTCGCCGAACTCGACGAACTGATCCCCGATCGGTGCACCATCGATCGGGTCTTCATTGACGAAGACGTTGTCGCCGTGCGTTCGCGAGCCGTTGATCGTCTGGCGATAGGTGTACGGCAGCGACTCATTGTCCGGCCGGTTCTGGAATGAGACGCGCCCGTCATTGAACCCGACGTTCCCCTCCCAGGTCCGCGGGCCTCCGAAGATCTTGAGCCGGAGTGACTCGGTTCCTGCTGGCCCGCCGCGCAGCCGCCAAGTGCCCGGCAGCCCGTCGTACGCCGGACCACGATTGCAGAGCACCGCCTGGCGCGAGTCAAAGGTACTCTTCCACGACCTGCTGCGATCACCAAACGGCGGCGTGTGCGCATAGCTCGTATTGCCAAACTGCCCGCCATCGCGCCGGCCCGTGCCGGTCCCGCTCGCGCCGTTCTCGCCCGGAAAGCTTGCGAACCCCGGATCCCACAGCGCCGCTTCGGGCACGCGGGCCAGGCTCGGAAACGAGTACTCGTACCGGATGTCCTTCACGATCCGCGCGTTGACCTCCGCCGGCGACACGAGCAGCTCCGGCGGCACAAAGCCGTTGTACACCATCACCGAAAAAATGTTCCCAGTGTTGTCCTTCACGCCCGACGGCTGGCCCCCAACTGCCATCGTCTGGTCGCCTCGGTCAAGCCTGCTCGGCAGTGGATAGTTGTCATCGTGAGTCGTCGCCCATATGACCATCCCCTGGATCGTGCTGCGGATGTTGGAAGCATCCTTGATCTGCCGCGCGGCGTCGCGAGCCTTGCCCAGCGATGGCAGCAGCAGGCTCACCAGAATCCCGATGATCGCGATCACCACCAGCAGCTCGATCAGCGTGAAGCCCTTGCGTCCCATGGCCTGACTCCAGTCCATTGTGCCAACCACTTCCCGTGCACTTGCCGCGCACACGCCGTGCCACTTGCTGTGCCACGATCATTCCGAGCTTTGGCGGAATGGTCGTGGTCCGCGTGCTCGACATGACATCACATCACACTACTTCTTACTACGTCCCACCACAATACCGCCACCCAACCAGCAAGGATGCACGCGCTCCACAAATCTCGCCGCCATGTTCACTTCATCGGTCCCGACAACGCAACCTCCCGAAGTAGCCGCACCTTCCCGCCCTCTTCACCCCGAATGCCCTTCAGGTGCTGCCACAGGATCATCAGTGCGCTCTTGGCCGACCAGTCACGCACGGTTCCGCGGTCGGATGCGATCAAAAACCGCCTCACCTCTTCCCGGCGCTCGGGCGCGTCCAGCGTCGACCTCGACACCCGCGCGATGAAGACCGTTCCCACCGGCTTCTCGGCCGTCCCGCCATCTGGGCCTGCTATCCCCGTGATGGCCAGGCAATGGTCAACACCCAGCCGCGCCAGCCCGCCCCGCGCCATCGCGAGCGCCGTCTCCGCGCTGACCGCGCCGGGGCCGCCCGGCTCGAGCAGTGCCGGATCAACACCCGCGAGCGCGACCTTCGCCTCGTTCGCATACGTCACGAGCGAACCCAGGAACACTCCCGAGCATCCCGGCACCTCACCGATCATGCCCGACAGCAGCCCCGCCGTGCACGACTCGACCGCGCCGAAGGTCTCGGCTCGCGCTCCGGCGCGCCCCTTGAGCGCCGACACGACTGCGCCCGGTAACTTCTCATCACCCGCCGCGAAGATGTGTGCCGCCGCCACTCCTCGCACCTGCTTCTCAACCACATCCAGCGCCGCCTCGGCCTCGTCCGGCGTCGCGGCACCCTCAAACCTCAGGCGGCACGTCACCACGCCCCCCGATGCCGTCGTCCCCACCAGCGGATTGCGCCCGCGATCCATCAGCCCGCCCAGCCGCTGGGCGAGGTCCGACTCGCCAATCCCGAAGCAGTGCAGAAACCGGCTCCGCACCGACCATCCTGCACGTGGCCTCAGCCGCGGCAGCACGTGCGACTCGAACATCGGCCCCATCTCCTTCGGCGGCCCGGGCAGGCAGAAGACATCGCACAGGCCCGCTTCCGCCCCAGCTCCACCTCCACCTCCACCGCCCGCCCCACCACCGCCGCCCCGTGCGATCCGGGCGTGCAACCCCGGCGCCGTTCCATGAAGATTGGAGAGGCACGCCCCGCGCGATGGCCGCTGCGCCTGCACCGCATTCAGTGCTGGCATCCCTCGCCCCCTCGCGGCGTAGAACGACTCCACCTGCGCCAACGCGATCGGATCCTCCACCAGCGCATCGCCCATCGCGTCTGCCAACGCCGCGCGAGTCAGATCATCCGCCGTCGGCCCAAGCCCGCCCGTTGAGATGATCAGATCCACCTCGGTCGCCAAGCGCCGCAGCACCGCCGTGTGCCGACGCAGATCGTCGGGGACCGTGTCAATCTCAACCGGCACAATCCCCACCGCCATCAGGCGGCTCGCCAACCACCGCGCGTTCGTGTCCTGTGACTGACCCAAGGTCAGTTCATCCCCAATCGAGAGAATCGCGGCGGTCCGGTGGTCGTACAAAGCCAACTGCTGCATTCTTCACGATACGCGCACCGAGCCCCACGCGCACACGCGGGGGACCTCATCCCAAACCCGATCCCATCGCCGATTACTATTGCAATGAGCTTGGCCAAAGGATCATGTGGCGGTAAGATGAGGACGCCAGCGGCACGATCGGCAGTACCGAGCGGTACAACTACATGCACGACGGCCCTGCGGGCGGCGTGCAAGGCTGGCGGATCGTCGGCGCGTTCTGGGATTCAGGGTCGGCACCACGAGAGTTCTTCGTGTACCACGCGGCTGGAAATGCTGGCCGAGGCGGAGGGGTGTCGAGCTACATCGACTCGGTCGTCATGCGCGATCGCGACACCAACGCGGATGG
>JBBQGR010000019.1:0-15083 GCA_038323185.1 Phycisphaerales bacterium
TTACACTGCACTGACACTGCGCTGACACTGACCTCTTCCCTTCGTCAGCCTTGAGGCTCGGATGCCTCTGGCGGCGTGGCGGGCTGAGCTCCGCCCTCGCTTGCGGGCGCGGCACCATCGGTTGGCGCAGCGGCGGGCAGGCCGGGCTTCTCACCCTCGGGCGTGTGCGTGCTGATGCTTCGCATGTAGGCGATGATCCCGTCGATCTGCTTTTCCTTAAGGATGAAGGCGGGCATGTTGTTGGCGTATCCCTCGACGACCTGGGCTGCGGGAACCACGATGGACTCGCGGATGTAGTCGGGGGTCACGGCGACCTCGCCCTTGTTGGTTCGGTGGCCGGGCTTGTTGTAAAGGTCCTTCCAGGTGGGGCCGGTGTTCATGGATCCATCTACGGAGTGGCAGGAGGCGCACTTCTGCTGGTAGAGGCGCTGGCCGATCTTGACTGGGTCCTGGTCGATGCCGTCGCTTGCAAGCTGGACGAAGGCGCGCCAGTATTGATCCGGAACGACGCGGATGATGGCGGCCATTTCGCTGTGCTCATCGCCGCAGTACTCGGCACAGAAGACCCAGTGGTCGGTGTAGGGCGCGCCAGCAAGGGGCTCGATCCACGTCTCGCCGCGGGCTTCGGCTTCTTCCTTGGTCGTGGCGTGGGTCTTGGCATCTGGGCCGGGCGCCTTGGCGTTGAACCAGATGGCGGTATAGCGATTGGGAAGAAGATCGGCCTTGACGCGGAAGTCCGGGATCCAGAAGGCGTGCATGACGTCCGAGCTGTTCATGCGGAGGCGGATGGGCGTTTCGGCGGGCATGTAGAAGACGGTGATAGGCTTGGCGCCAATCTTTGTAGAGACGAACGACTCGGCGCCGTTGGGGTATTGCAGCGTCCAGTTCCACTTGTAGCCGGTCAGGCTCATCTCGACGGCGTTGCCGGGGGAGACGACCTTGTCCATGTAGCCGAAGAAGCCCTGGAAGAAGATGTAGATGAGGAAGAGGGTCGGGACGACGGTCCAGGCGACTTCCAGCGGCGTGTTGTGGGCGTTGCTGATGGGGGCGATCTTGCCCGGCTTGCGACGGTACTTGATGACCCAGTACATCATCAGGCCCATGAGGCCGACGAACCAGATGACGCCAAACCACCAGAGCCAGATGAACATATCATCGGTTTGGTCGGCGATCTTGGTCCCCGCCTCTGTCGTGCGGAAGAACCAGCGCGTGATCACGTTCTCATAGACGATGTCTGGAAGGAAACCCGCCCGCTCGCTCAGAGTCTGGAAGGTGGTCATGCTGGTGAGTCCTGTGGCAGAGCTGGTCATGAGGGAATCCCGGCGGCCTGGCCGCCAGCTCGCGGGGCGTTGCTCGCGGCGTGATCGAACGTGGAAGAAGTGCGGCGCGAGGCGATCACCACGACCTCCGGGCCACGATTGGTCTGGCCGATCGTGCCGGTCGTGCTGATCACGTTGCCGCCGCCGGGGCCTGAGTTGTCCGAGCCGCCCTTGATGCGCCGGCGCAAGCGGTCGGTCAGCATGAGCGTGCCGATCAGCGTGCCGATGCCGATCATGGTCGCGACGCCGCCGAGCTGCATCACACGCATGGCTTGCAGCGTGTACTGGCCAGCCTTGGGGTCGTACATGTAGCAGAAGGACAAGAAGCGGTCGCCCAGACTCTGCGCGAGATCGCCGTTGCTGGCCTCGATCAGCGCGAGTCGCATGTCGCGTGCGGATGTGGGGAGGCCGTGGTAGCCGTAGATGTAGCGGGCGATGCGTCCCTCGGGCGTTGCGAGGAATGTGCAGACGGGGTGCGAGTACTCGCCATTTTCCAAGCGCCGGTACTTGAAGCCGAGCGCGTCGGCCAGTCGCTTCACGTTCTCGCTGTCGCTGGTGTGGAACTGCCAGCCGTCGGCGATCTCGCTGGGAAGCGGGCCCGGCGCGCCGCGGCGATAGCCCTCGAGATAGATCTTGCGAAGCGGCCTGGAAGTGGCGGGAGTCTCGGTGGGATCAAAGGAGAAGAAGAGGACGTTGTAGTCCTTGCCGATCTCCAGGCCTCGGAGGTCGCGAAAGGTCTCGGCGACCTTGCCCATCAGGACGTCGCAGACGATGGGGCAGTCGTAGTAGACCAGGAGGATGACGGCGGGCTTGTTCGTGTTCTTGAAGTAATCGCCCAGTCGCACCTGCGTGCCCTCGGACGTGGTGAACTCGAGCTCCATCGGGAGGTAGTTGCCGATCTTTTCCTCGATGTCGAGGCCACGGATCTGGGCGGGGGTCTCGGGGAGGGAATCGGGCGCGGTCTGAGGGCGCTGCGCGGGCGGCAGCGTGCGGATGTCCACGGTTCCTGTGCTGTTGGGCTGCGAACCCTGGCCGAAGGCGGGTGCAAGCGGCAGGCTGAGGGCAAGTCCGGCCACACCCACCGCGAGCGGCAGCAGAGCGGACGCGCGGCGTGGGCCACTGCTGCTGCTTGGATGATGCTTGATCTCGCGACGCATGGTCTTGCTCCAATCTCTGATCTTGCCCTGATCATGCCCTGATCACGACACGGAAGTCGGACTCTGACACGAGCTACTGCAACGATGCTCCGACGATTACTTGGGCTGTTCGTTTGGACTCACTTTGCTTCGCCGCGGGTGGCGTAGCGCTTCAAAACACTCTGCTGGGCGGCCTCAAAAGGGACGGCAATGGTTCCGGCTTTGGCATCCACCCACTGGAAGGTGAAGGAATCAGTGAGGCCGAGAACGTTCTCCGCCGCAGACTTGGAGCGCCAGTACTCGGCGGCGATGCCCTTGTAGCCCATGACCTCGACGCGCTCCTGCTTGAGGCGGCGTGCGTAGTCGCCGAAGTAGACGATGACGGCAATCACGATGACGCAGAATGCCAGGACGATCGCCACGGACCAGCCCATGAGGACGCGGGTGTTGATCACCGCAGAATGCTCACGCTGGGGGAGGCCCTCGGCGGACTCGTGGTGGTGCCAGTCGTCGGCGTGACCATGAACGCCGGGGGTGTGTTGATTGTGGCTCATCGTTGCGTTCCTCTCGTGCCTTGCCGTGCACGTTCTTAGCCGTTCATGGCCGTTCATGGCCCGACACATCTCGTCACGAACCCCCTACTGAATTCGTCCTGCCAGACCGTATGGATTACTGCGAAACCATCACGAACGCTATTCACCCTGCTCCCAGCGATCCAACCTGTCACCTTCTGCGAGGCTTATTGACACGATTGAGGTCGCGGCAGAGCCAGTGCTTTGATGGGTATTTGTTCAGGCCGAGGCAGGGCTGGGCCCGTGGCAGCACAGGATTACTTGGGGTCAGACGTAGTTCTTGTGCTCCAGTGCGTCGCCGATCCAAGCGTCGTGGGCGGGGACGAGCTGGGTGGTGGTGATCTGGCGGATGACGAAACCGAGCATGATGAGAAGGGGCCCGATGATGGCGGCGATGTCGACCCAGAGCTTGCCAAGAACCGCGGGCGTCTCTGCGGCGTCCTGTGCGTAGGAGAAGACCGTCGGACGCACGATCCAGTAGAGGTCCAGGATGTGGGCGATGATCATGAACGCGCCGACGAGCATGAGCAGTGTGGGTGTGCGCTTGACGCGGCGGTGGATCAAGATCAGGAAGGGCGTGAAGAAGTGGCCAATGATCAGGAAGTAGCCAAGGTACTGCCAACCATCCTCGGCGCGGTGGAGGTAGAAGGCGGTCTCCTCGGGGATGTTGCTGTACCAGATGAGGAAGTACTGGCTGAAGGCGATGTACGCCCAGAAGATGCTGAAGCTGAACATCAGCTTGCCGAGGTCGTGGAAGTGCTCGCTGGTGACGACGCCCTCGAGCTTGCTCTTGGAGCGGATCCAGGCGAGAAGGGCGGTAACGGTGGCAATGGCGCCGAAGATGGCACCGGCGAAGAAGTAGACGCCCCACATCGTGCTGAAGAACTTAAAGTCCAGGCTCATGATCCAGTCAAAGCCCGCGAAGGCGGTTGTGAGGGCAAACAGAAGCATGCCCCACGCGCTGGTGCGACGAGCTTGCGACGCGGCGTCGATGTTGGTCGTGTTGTCCTGCGCCTTTGAGAGGGCCAGAAGCCGGCGCGTGAGGAGCGTCCAGACGACGCCGTAGATCACGGCCCGCAGCACAAAGAAGGCGGGGAAGATGAAGCCGGGCTCGCCGCCCTTGGGAAGGCCCATGGGCCAGTAGAAGAAGACCCACTTCTTCTGCAGGAGGTAGTCGGCGTGCATCTCGGGGCGCAGCCAGAGGAACATCTTCCCCTGCGTCAGGATCTCCACTACCAGCACGACCATCATCATGAGAAACGCGAAGGGCAGGAAGCTCATCACGTTCTCGAACGTGCGGCGGATGGTGCTGGCCCAGCCCGCGTTGGTGAGGTGAAAGGCCATCACGAAGAACATCGAGCCCAGGCAGATGCCCAGCACCGCGAGGACGCCGGTGTGATAGACCGCCAAGGCGTGCTTGGGAGTCACAATCCCCGCGAGGCTGGCGCCCAGCGTGATGAGAAGTCCAAGGCCACCGACGGCCATCAGCGGCAGCGCGATGGAGCCGGATCCCGGCGCCATCGTGATGTTCTCGGCGCGGAGGAGGTGGGCTCGATCAACGCCGTGGCCACGATGGCCAGCGTGGTGGTCCGCGTGGACAGAGTTCCCCGTGCCGCCGGCGGCGTGGGAGGAAGAGTGGCTCACTGGTTGCCTCCCGTGCCTGGCGTGGATGGCGCGCCCGTGTTGCTCCGGAGCATGGTCGCGGCCCGCTCAAGTTCTGGCCGCAACTGCTGTGGCACCTGATCGATCGTTCCCTGCCGCGTGGCCTGGAGCGCTCTGATGTGAGCGACGATCGCCCACGAGTCCTCGTGCGTTAGCGCGTGCGCGTAGCCGGGCATCTTGGCGGGCTGGCCCGGCTGGGCCGCGGCGATCCCGTAACGGGCCGTGTGGAAGAGGTATCCGTCGAGGCCGGTCTGCGCGAGGCGATTGACCCTTTGGCCATCGGCCGCCGCGACCTCCTCGGTCGCGCCGGGCTGGTACTTGGCATCGTAGAAGTTCGGGAGCGGATACGACCAGACCTGCCCCACCGTTCCTTTGCCATCGCCCAGGTAGCTGTGGCATGAGGCGCAGGAGATGTTGAAGCGTTCCTGGCCGCGGATCAGGAGCTTTGCATCGACGTTCACGGTCGGGGGGATCATCGCGAGCCACGAGCCGTCGGCGTTGGTCCCGTCGTAGTAAGCCGGATCGTTCTTGAGCAGATCTGCACGCTGCTGCATGAACGGATCGGCCCAATCGTCGGCGCTGACGAAGCCCTGGCGACCAAAGGCCACCGTGCCCGCGACAGGAACGCGCATTGTGCGACGATCGGCGAAGAAGTCGCTCTCGCTCTGAGGCTTCCACTTGGGAGCGTCGTCCATGTCAGGAAAGAACTGGCGTGGCGGCTTGTCCGAGCGGTCGCCGCGGCAGCCAGAGAGCACTCCCAGAGCGCAGACGCCCGCCAGGAGGCTCAGAGCGGTGATAATGGTGTGAGTCTTCATCGTTGTTCCCGAACCGGTCAGGGCGAGTGATCGAGTGGTCTTGTGATCAGGTGATCAAGTGGTCAAGTGGTCAAGTGGTCAAGTGGTCGAACGCGGCATCATCCAGCCAACCCCATCCGCGCGGGCTTCACCAGTGCCTGGGGCCTATTCCTCCACCAGTTCAATCGAGACGGCGCCGGCGTCTTCGAGGAGCTTGCGAGTCTTCTCGGGGTCGAACTTGTCGTCGATGGCCTCGATCGCGACGAAGAAGCGGTCGTCGCTGCTGGAGAGGAACCGCTCCTTGTTGAAGAGGGGGTGATTCCAGCGTGGAAGGCCGTTGAGCGCGAGCATCCCGATCAGTACCGAGAAGGCGCTGAAGAGCACGCCGAGCTCGAAGGTGATGGGCACGAAGACCTGCCACCCGCCGCTGATGAGCGAGCCAAAGGGCTTGCCCTGCGTCACGAGCTGGTAGTCCACCGAGCTCATCCACCACTGCATGAGGTAGGCAAGCGAGACGCCCGCGATGGCGCCGCAGCCGGCAAGGATCGGCAGCTTGGTGCGCGCGATGCCCATCGCTTCTTCCATGCCGTGGATCGGGAAGGGCGTGTGAACGTCCCACTTGCTGTACCCGGCATCGCGGACCTGCCCCGCGGCGTGGTACACGTCGGCGGGCGTGACGAACTCGGCCATGATGCCGTAGACCTTCTCGCCGGCCTCCGTCACATAGACCTTGCCCGTGTCGGTCCTGTCACTTCTGCTTGCCATGGCTTAGTGCCCTCCCTTGGAGGATTCGGTGGAGGTGCTGATGGGGCCGCTGGTCGGAGCGGTGGAAGGCGCGGGTTCGCTGCTCGTTGGTTCGTGGTAGTGCGGGCTTGCCTGAGGAAGCACGGCCTTGAGCTCCGCCATCGCGAAGATTGGCAGGAATCGGAGGAAGAGCAGGAAGAGGTGCAGGAAGACGCCGATCGAGCCAACGAAGATGCAGATGTCCACCGCCGTTGGATGGAACATGTGCCACTCGCCGGGCAGGAAGGCCCGGTGCAGGCTCGTCACGATGATCACGAACCGCTCGAACCACATGCCGATCGTGACGAAGACGCACACCGTGAAGATCACGGCTGGCGTCGTCCGCATCTTGCGGAACCAGAAGACCTGCGGGCTGATCACGTTGCAACAGATCATCGTCCAGTAGGCCCACCAGTACGGAGCACCGCGCCCGACACCGAAGGTCTCGGCAAGGAACGGCGGCATCACGCGGTTGTTCAGGAACGCCTCGAACTCAAAGACGTTGCCGCTGTACCACGCGATGAAGAACTCCATCGAGTACGCGAACCCGACCATCATGCCCGTCACCAGGATGATCTTGGCCATGTTCTCGAGGTGACGCAGCGTCACGAAGTCCTTCATGTTCGGATAGAGCTCGCGCGCGGGGATCAGCAGCAGCAGCACCATCGCAAACCCGCCGAAGATCGCACCCGCCACGAAGTACGGCGGGAAGATCGTCGTGTGCCAGCCAGGAACGATCGACGTCGCAAAGTCGAACGACACGATCGAGTGAACGCTCAGCACCAGCGGCGTTGAGATGCCCGCCAGCAGCAGGTACGCGCACTCGTACCGGTGCCAGTGCCGGCTGCTGAAGCGCCAGCCCAGCGAGAAGATCCCGTACAGGTACGCACGGATCTGATCGACCTTGATCGGAATGAACGGCAGCAGAACGGCGCCGCCCGTGGGGTTCAGACGCAGGCGACGGTCCGCGCGATCGCGCAGTGTCGCGAGATCCGGGATCATGCCCATGTACCAGAAGAGCAGCGAGACGGTGCCGTACGTCGTGACGGCGAAGACGTCCCACAGCAGGGGCGAGCGGAAGTTCGGCCAGATCGCGTTCGCGTTTGGCAGCGGCAGCAGGAAAAACGCCATCCACTGGCGACCGACGTGGATGCCCGGGAACGTCGCGGCACAGATCACCGCGAAGATCGTCATGGCTTCCGCCGCGCGATTCACCGCGGTGCGCCACTTCTGCTTGAGCAGGCACAGGATCGCGCTGATCAGCGTGCCGGCGTGGCCGATACCGATCCAGAAGACGAAGTTGGTGATGTCCCAGGCCCAGTCGACCTGATTGTTGAGGCCCCACACGCCGATGCCCGTGATCACCAAGTACAGGATCATCACCGTCATCAGCGCGGCCAGGCCTGCCGTGATCGCCGCCATCGGAGTCCACCAGAGCGGCGGCGGCTTCTCCGCGTAGCCGCAGATGATCTCCGTCACCTCGCTGAAGGAGCGGTTGTTCAGAACCAGCGGCGGCCGAACACCGGGCGTGTCGATCAGCGTGCCGTCGCCGGTCTTTGGATCCAGACGCTGTCCGGCGGGGGCAGGACGAACCTTGCCCGCGAGCCTCTCCGCCGTGATCTGGTCGGGATGGATCGTGCTCATGCCTTGCCTCCGCCCAGCACCGTCAGCGACAGGCTGTAGCCGCGGTCCTCACGCTTCTTGTGGGGGACGTAGTTGAATGAGTGGCCGCCCCCGGCCTTGGGTGCCTCGTGAGAATCGTCCTGCCCCTCGTGGCCATGTCCATCATCGCCGTGCTCGTCGTGCCCACCCTTGTGCTTCTCGCCGCCGAGCCCGCCGTGCGGCGGCCAGGTCTCCCACATGTGCTTGCGCTCGGCACCGCACAGGTTGGGGTTAGGGTTCAGCACGCGCACCATGTGGCTCGTGCGTGGGCGCGTGTTGAGGTAGTTGAGCAGACCATAGCTGCGGGCGTTGTTCCGCATCGAGTGCACGCGGCTCTTGGTATCGAGAATATCGCCAAAGACGATCGAGTCGCTCGGACAGGCCTGCTGGCATGCCGCTTGGAAGAACCCGTCGGGAATGCCGTCAAGGCCCGCGAGCTTGACCTCGATCTTGGCCTGATTGATCCGCTGGATGCAGTACGTGCACTTCTCCATCACGCCGCGCGAGCGCACCGTGACGTCGGGGTTCTTCTGCATCCGCGTGATCTCATCGAGCTTTTCACGCAGGCGCGGCGGGATCAGGTTCGGATTGATCTTGTTGTGCTCGCCAGAGCCCGTGATGCCGCCGCGGTTGGGCGCGATAGCCTCGATCAGATCCTGACCCATGTAGCCGCCGTTGAACTTCGTGACGCCGTAGTCGAAGAAGTTGAACCGGCGCACCTTGTACGGGCAGTTGTTGGCGCAGTACCGCGTGCCGATGCAGCGGTTGTACACCATGTAGTTGAGCCCCTCGGGCCCGTGCACCGTCGCGTTCACAGGGCAAACGACCTCGCACGGCGCGTTCTCGCAATGAACGCACGCCACGGGCTGGTGGAACATGAACTCGGGATGCGCCTGATCGCCGCCGGCGAAGTACCGGTCCACGCGGATCCAGGTCATCTCGCGGCCCTTGGCCACTTCCTTCTTGCCCACCACCGGGATGTTGTTCTCCGCCTGGCAGGCAACGGTGCACGCGCCGCAGCCCGTGCACGTGCTCTGGTCGATTGTCATCCCCCACTGCGGGCCAACCGCGAAGGGCGGCGGCGTGTTCTGCTGGTAGCGTGGGCCATCGGGGTTGCCGGGCAGCGTGTCCGAGGGATCCGGGTCCGCGAGCGAGCGGTTGTACGGGTGCTCGTACACCGAGAGGTTCGGCGGCGTGTGCGACAGCTCACCCAGCGACTCGGCGAAGTTGAGCTTCGTCACGCGTCCCTGGTTCTGATAGAACGTATCGACCGCTTCCTGAACATGATCCGCGTGCAGCTTCCACATCGGCAGGTCGACGGCGCGGACGATGCTTGTCCGGCCTTCCATCGACCAGTGGTTCTGCGTCGAGACGACCATGTGGCGCTCGCCCACGGGCTTCGCGGACGCGCCGCCCGCGGCAAACGTCGTGTTGGCGCTCGAACGCAGCGGGTTCATGTTGAAACCCACGCCGTCCGCGACGCGCCCACCCACCGTGCGACCGTACCCCAGCGTCATGATCACGGTGTTGTCGGCCATGCCGGGCAGGATCCACACCGCCGCACGCACCACGCGCCCATCAACCGTGAATTCCGCAACCTCACCCTCGGGATACTTGGGCTTGTAATAGATCGCGTTGAGATCCTTCTTCGAGTAACCCAGCGGTGCCAGGCCAAGCGCTTCGGCCGTGCCGGGGCTCATCAGGGCGGGATTGTCCCAGACCGTCATCGTCCCGCTCTCGGGCAGCTCCTGCAGCCAAGAGACGTTCGCGAAGCGCCCGTCGAAGAGACGTCCGACCCGGAATGCAACCTCGAGCGAACCACTCGTCGGGGCCGCCGCGATCGCAAGGCCATCCATCCCCTTGGCGACCTCATCGAAGCGGACCGCCGCGGCGGGAGCCTTCTTTGCGCCGGTGCCCGCGAGCACGCCATCGTGCAGCGCGCGGCGCCAGGCCTTCTCAAGATTCGCGGCCCCAACGACCGTCGCCCACGCCGCGCGGGTGATGGCATATCCATCCAGGCTTGTCGCGAGGTCGCCGCCCGCGAGCAGCGTCGTGAACTCAAGCTCGCTCATCGCAGGCTCATAGAGCGGCGCGATCATCGGCTGCACGGGCGCAATCGTGCCGTCGGCCGCGATCGTGTCGCCCCAGCTCTCGAGGTAATGCGTGCCATTGAGCGACCACGTGCTCTTGGCGCTCGTCTCGGTCAGGGCGCTCGAGAGCGAGATGCGTGCGGGCACCTTCTCGAACGCCGCGGCGAAGTTCAGATCGCCCGGCGCGTCATAGAGCGGGTTGGACTCCATGCACACGAGCGTCGAGATCCGCCCGGCCTCGATGGCCTTGGTCAGGTTCGCCAGACCCGCGTTCGAGTCGAACGCTTCCTCATCGCTCATCGGCACGTACGAGACCGAAGTCCCGATGTTGCCCAGCGCCGCATTCATCGCGATCACGAGCGCGTGCACGCTGGGCGGCATGGTCGGGCCCGCGACGATCAGCGTCTTGCCGCGGTTCGCCGCATCGAGCAGGTCCTTGGCACACTCCTCGAGGAAGCGCCGGTCAATGTCCGCGCCAGCCGCGACGGGCACGTTCGCCACCGCCGCGAGCAGTCCCGCAGAGCCCGGCTGCTGCGTGGGCCCGAGCAGGAATTTGGCGAGCTCGACCGCAAAGCCAACAACGCGCCCGGGCGAGAGAGACAAGCGATGATCGGCCGACGCGCCCGTGAGCGAGAAGCCGCTCTCGACGACGTACAACCGGCTCATCCCATCATCACGCTTCAGCACCTCGCGCGACTTCGCAAACCCGCGCGCGTTCGAGAGCTCGTTTGGCTCCTGATGGACAAAGTCCCGGTCCAGCGAGAGGATGACGTGCGTCGTCTCCTTCGAGATGTTCAGCATCTCGCGCATCGGTGCGCCAAAGGCAAGCGCCGATCCCTCGACCGCCCCGCGCGCCTCGGAAGACGCGTACGGAACCATCACGGCCTTTGGATACTTCTTCGCAAGCCCCGCGCGCGCTGAAGCGAGCGACGGGCTGCTCACCTTGCCATGAACAACGGCCAGCCCCTCGCCGCCGTTGCTCACGTACTTCTTGAAGTGTTCAGCGCCCCACGTGCGGAAGTCGTCCCACGACGCGTCCACCACGCCCCGCGCGGAGTTGTCGAACCGCGGGTTCTTCAGGCGATCAGGGTCGTAGAGACCCAGGATGCTCGCCAGAGCCCACGTGCTCGCCTTGCCACGGTTGATCGGGTGCAGCGGGTTGCCCTCGATCTTCGTCGGGCGGCCCTCGTGCGTCTCGATGAGCAGCCCCTCGGCCCCACCGTCCGGCCGCGGCATGCTCGTGGCGTAGAAGAGCGGCTTGCCGGGAATGATCTCCTCCGGAACCTCGCGCGAGTAGGTCAGGATCTTGTGATCAGGGCGGCGGCAGCCCGCGACCGTTCCCACACCCGCCAGCGCGATGCTCGCGCCCATGACCTTCAGGAAGTCGCGACGAGTCTCGGCGCCCGCCGCCTCGCTCCGCTCGAGCTCGCTCGCGCCGGCGGGGAACTCTCGTTCCATCCAGTCGCGGAACTCGGGCGCGTCGGTCAGCTCGTCGTGGCTGCGCCAGACGCGCTGGCCCGCATAGTGCCCGGCCGCGGCGCCGGAGCGCTGCGCAAGCTCGGCCTTGCTGGGCTTCTTCTTCTCACCGTGCAGCGTCGATGGGCATTGATCGTGTGGCATAGGAAAGGCACTTGAAAACAGGCACTTGGCACTAGGGAAGACAGGAAAACGCCGGACTCAGCGATCACTTCGCAACTGGGCACCAAGCTCCGCTCCCCACACTTCCGGCCCTAGTGCCCAGTGACTAGTGCCCAGTGCCTTCTTCTAGTAATGGCACGCGCCGCAGTTTGCTGGCGGTGCCTGCTTCAGGCCATCAACCAGCTGCCGCGCCGTCACCATTGCCTGCTGGTTCCCTTCCCTGCGGGACTTGAGGTGATCCTCAACCCACTGCAGGTTCGTCACCTTCTCGCGCGGCACCAGGTTCTTGTCGTCGCTCCGGTGGCAGTCAAGGCACCAGCTCATCGACAGCGGCTCGACCTGCCACACCACCGGCATCGTGTCGATACGGCCGTGGCACGAATAGCACGAGACGCCTGCCGCGACGTGCGCATGGTGCGGGAAGTTTCGGACGTAGTCCGGAACCTTGTGAACGCGGCGCCACTCAATCGACTCGTTCCCGTTGTACGCCGTCCGCACAAACTCGGTCTTCTGCTTGTGCGTCTCGGACTCCGAGTAGACCGCCAGCAGATTCTCGCCGTGGCAGCCGTAGCACGTCGCGACGTTCGGGATGTTCGCCTCGTAGCTCTTCTCAACGTTCGTGTGGCAATAGCGGCAGTCCATCCCCAGCTTTCCAGCATGGAGCTGGTGGTTGAACCCGCCACCCGGCTGCGTCGGCATGTACCCCACACGGAAAAACTTGGGCGTGGCGTAGTACCACATCCCGCCCACCACCGTCGTCATCGCGCCAGCACCCGCAAGCGCGAGCACCGTCGGAAGAACGTTGAACCACTTTGGAAAGAGAGACGCCACCAGAGGCCTCCTTTGCCGGAGCCGAAACATCTGAATGCCGCACAGATCACGAAACCACAGACGCAGATCAACACGCAAACCGAGCCGCCAGACCCAACACCCTAACGAGTTTGTGACAACTTCGCACTCGACCCGTCCGGTATCGGCGATAGACTTTCCTGTACAACCGTAATTTGCTCTACCTGCACCGTAAGAGTCAAGTCCGATTCCTGTCGGATCGTAATTGAGACCCAGTCTCAGGAAAAATTGGCCCCTCAAGACATCGCGGGCCAGAGGATCGCCATGGTAACTTTGGGCAGTCCAACCACTTTCCGATCAAACACCACCGGTCTCGATCGGGCAGCCTCACCCCTACCGCCCGGCATCGTCGGCGGCTTCGCTCTGGCTCTCACCGTCTGGGTTGCTTGGCTGCTCACCCATCTCCCTTGGATGGCCCAGGCCTTCGGCATCTCAGAGCAGCATGCCGTGCCGACGATCCTCGCGGCGTGGTTCTTCGCGTCGTTCCTCCTCGGCCGCAGCGTCGGGCTCCGCCGCGCCCCGCTGGTTGGACTCATCGCGGGGCTGGTCTCTGCACTCGTGGGACTCCTCATCCTCGGGTCGCGCCTGACCGAGATCCCCGTCGACGCCGCGGCGTCGACCTCCGATCCCCTGATTCGCTCGCGCCTTGTTCCCAACGCCGGGCTCATCGCGCTGGGCTTCCTCGGCCTGGGCGCGCTGATCGGGACCGTCGGCACGCTTGCTGGCGCACTCTCGCGGCCCGCCGGCCCGCGATCAGAGCCAAACTGGCTCGGGCGCATGGCTATGGTCACGCTCCTGGCCGCGGCACCGCTCCTCTTTGTCGGTGGGCTCGTCACCAGCACCAACTCCGGCATGGCCGTCCCCGACTGGCCCGGCACGTACGGAAGTAATATGTTCCTGTATCCTCTCGGCCCGCGCTTCGCCGCGCTCGAAGGAAAGCAGCCCTACGCGGACATCTTCCTCGAGCACAGCCACCGCCTGTTGGGCGCGCTGCTGGGCCTCAACGCTCTTGTCCTCATGGTCTGGACCCTCATGAAGGAGCCCCGCCGCTGGGTCAAGGCGTGGGCCGCTGCGACATTCCTGCTGATCTGCTTCCAGGGCCTCCTCGGCGGACTGCGCGTGCTCGAAGGTAGCCTCGACCTTGAGCAGGACAACGTCTGGCTCAGCGCCTTCCACGGCGTCAGCGCGCAAGTCACATTCGCTTCCATCGTCGCCCTCGCGATGTATCTTTCAACAACCTACCAATCTCTCAACGTTGCAAACCCCGCGGCACCGGCACACGGCAACGCGCGACTCCTGAAGGCCATGTCCACCGGCGCGTTGCACGCGCTCTGGCCGCAACTCATCTTCGGCGCAATGTACCGCCACGCCGGCAGCACCCATGCCCTCTACACCCACATGGTCTTCGCCTTCGTCGTAACCACCCTCGCCCTCGTCAGCGGCATGATCGCCATCAGCGACACTCAGGCCGCCTCCAACGCCGCCAGCCTTGAGCCCTCGACCACTTCCGCGTCCAGCCCCGCCCCAAACTCAACCGCCCGCCTCTGGCTCGCTCGCCTCGGCTACGCGGTCATCCTCTGCGTCGCATTCCAGTTCCTCCTCGGCTGGGCCGCCTTCGTCACCCACAGCGGCCGCGAAGCCGCAACCATCGGCGAGGCCTTAGTCCGAACCGCCCACCAAGCCAACGGAGCCGCACTCCTAGGCCTCACCACCGCGCTGGCGCTGCTCGCCAGGCAAGCATGGCGCGCGGCAGGCAAGCCGGGCCGGGCGCGGCGCGAAGCGTGAACGCCCACGGCAAACCGCGGCCGCCAGCAACTCGCTCATAGATGTCAAAGGGCACGCTTGTGAACATCATCGAGGCCGCGGCCGACAGCAAGGTCGACCGAACCATCGCACGAGCGTCAGCAGAGTAACTCACGACGGGTGCGGACTAGGCGCGCTCACACACCGCGCTCGGCCCGATTGATTCTCCCGCCCCCGTCCCCGCGCCCGCCCCACTCCTCCCCGGCTACCCTTCGCCCATGCCATTCAAGACTGTCTATCAGGCGTCGATCGAGCATCTCCAGGTCATGGACGAGGAGGGGCGTGTTGACGAGAAGCTCTCGAAGGGTCCCGACGGGAAGCCGCTGCTTTCCGATGTCGAGATCGGGGAGCTGTACGAGTACATGATCAAGTGCCGCCGCCTTGATGAGACGGCCTTCAAGCTCCAGCGCTCCAAGCGCATGGGCACGTATCCGCAGAACAAGGGCCAGGAGGCCAGCGCCATCGGCACCGCGTATGCCGCGAAGCGTGGCGTGGACTGGCTGGTTCCTTGCTACCGCGAGAACGCGGCGCTGTGGATGCACGGCCTGCCGATGCACTACGTCTTCCTCCACTGGATGGGCGACGAACGCGGCAACCAGATCCCCGCGGGCGTGAACCAGCTGCCGCTGTGCATCCCCATCGGGACTCAGATGCTGCATGCGATGGGCATCGCCTGGGCCCACAAGATGCGCAAGGAACCCAACGTCGTGCTGACGTACTTCGGCGACGGCGCGACGAGCGAGGGCGATTTCCACGAGGCGATGAACTTCGCGAG
>JBBQGR010000020.1:0-15079 GCA_038323185.1 Phycisphaerales bacterium
GCCGGGGTCGTAGAGCATGGAGCGGTCGACGCTGGAGAGGAGCTCGTTCTTCTTACCGAAGGGGCTCCTAGCGAGCCCGTCCGTCTCGAGCTCGTGGTTGCGCACGATGATGGTGGTGCCGTCGGGGCCGGGGAAGCTGGCCATGCCATCTGGTGCACCCGGCGAGAAGAGTCCATCATCCATCCTCGTCCCCGCGCGACTCACCAGCGAGTACGAAAAGCCCTTCGGCAGGTTCAGGATCTTCAGAGGATCCTTGATGAGCGGGCCGTATCCGGCCTTCGACGACCGGGAGAGCGCCAGCGCCGAGCGCGGGCTCGCGAGAAGCGCGGCCTGAAGACCGGCGAACCCCGCTGAGAAGGCGACGCTGCGAGTGAGGAAGTGGCGGCGGGTCAGGGTCATGTCGATGCCTCGTTGAGGGGCCCCGGCGGTGGAGGGGCGGGTGAGTTTCTTTACTGTCCGGCGTCCATCAAGGAACTGGGACGGATGCTACGAAGGTCACGAGCCTGTCGGCTGACGTTGGCGGCCCATTTGCGCGATCTTGACACGCCGTACGGCTACCGCTGCGGCGGCCGCGTGTCGGCGATAGGATTCCTCACATGATTACCCCGTCCCCGACCGGCACGATCGAGCCCGAACACGCCCCTGGCGCGCTACTCGAAATGAAGAACGCCACCGCCTCGCGTCCGGCGGGGGTCACGTGTGGTATCCCCAACACGAGCTATGAGATGCATCTGCGCCCCTCGGGTGAGATCACGGCTCAGCCGGGGAAGCGCCTGATCGGCATCATCCGTGCCGAGGCGCGGCGCATCGACACGGTCACGACAGGCGGCCGATACGTGGAGCCGGTGATGGGTCGGCCAAGGCGCGTGCAGGGGACGGTGGTGCGTGCCGAGGCGGGGGCGATCGTGGTGGATGCGGGTGTTCCGATCCACTGCACACCAACCGATGCACGCCAGAAGGACGAGGACTTCGCGCCCGGCACGATGGTGAGCTTTGACGTGCTCGACGGGGCAACGATCCAGCAGCGGTAGTGATTGGCGCTCAATCTGAGCACTCGCGAGACCAGCAGGACTCACGGAACTGTCGTCGTTGAGGAGATCAATCTGTTCACATCACCGACGATCTTCGGCACGTCACACGGCCCACCGGGTTTCCTGTCTCTCGCCGCGAAGCGGCAAAGGTGAAGAGTCTGGGGGAGCGGCGATCCCCGGCTTTTGACCTAGGCGGCTTCGCCGTCTGGGAGTTTGGTCTTCGGACGCGCCGCATGTTTGGGCAGATCCAAGAGCACCACCGGCCTGCGAATTGAACTGTCCGCCCTTACGCGAGGAGACCACCCCACATGCTCGGCCTCATCGTCCGCCGCCTGCTGCAACTGCCGCTGATCCTGGGCGCGATCTACACGCTCGCGCTGACGCTGGCCTGGGCTGTGCCTGGCAATCCGCTCGAGAATCCCGAGGGGCGTCGCCCGCCGCCGGAGGTCGAGCAGGCGATGAAGCAGCAGTACAACCTGGACAGTTTTTGGAACTTCTACGGTTCGTACCTTGAGAGTGCCAGCGGCATGCGCTGGGTTCGCGACGAGCTCTCTGGCCAGGCCGCCGCGGCGGAGTCGCGGGCTCTCGAGATGGGCCAGGCCCCGCCGACGCGGCGCGTCTTTGATCTCGGCCCATCGCTCCAGTACCGCGACCAGCGCGTGAACGACATCATCGGCGCGAGTTTGCCAGTCTCGGTCACGGTGGGCGGGACGGCGATCTTGATGGCGCTCATCACCGGGCTGACGGCGGGCGTCGTCGGTGCCGCGCGGCCAAACTCGTCGGCGGACATCGCCACGCTCGCCATCGCGCTCGTGGGCATCAGCCTCCCGAGCTTCGTGATCGGCACCGCGCTGCTGCTGATCTTCTCGGTCTGGCTCGGGCTCTTTCCGGTGGGGTCTTGGGGCCAACTATCGAGCGTGCTGCTGCCAGCCTTCACGCTCAGCCTCCCCTTCGCCGCGTACATCGCGCGGCTGACGCGCATGGGCATGATCGAGAACCTCGGCATGGACTACATCCGCACCGCGCGGGCCAAGGGCGTCTCCGAACGCGGCATCCTGCTCAGGCACGCGCTCAAAAACGCGTTCCTGCCTGTGCTGAGCTACCTCGGCCCCGCGATGGCGCTCGCGATGACGGGCTCCTTTGTCGTGGAAGTCGTCTTCACGGTCCCCGGCATGGGGCAGCACTTCGTCAACGCCGTGCAGAACAAAGACCTCTTCCTCGTCATCGGGATCGTGCTGATCTTCTCGACGATGCTGGTCCTGTTCAACCTCATCGTCGATGTGATGTACCGATGGGTGGATCCGCGGATTGAGTGAGGTGGAGTAGGCACCAGGCACTTGGCGGGAATAAAGAGTGGTTGACTGGCCGAGTAGTTGAGTTGAGGCGAGATGCGGTAAGACCGACGGCACTTGACCACTTGACCACTAGACCACTTTGCCACTCGGCCAACTGCCCTCCCCGTGCCCACCGCGCCTATGAAGTGAACTCTCTCTCGGCTTCGAACTCGTTAGCCGCCGCGTCCGTAGACCAGGCTCATGAATACGCCGCCGGTGCCCGCCGCACGCCTCCCGAGTTCTTATCTGCTCGCGTTTGCATGGCTCGCCACGGTTGCCGCCGCGGCGGGCGTTTCGTTTGCCTGGCTCTGGCCGGATCTTGGCGATTCGGGCCGGCTGATCGAGCCTTTGAACTGGCTCGCGTTCTGCGGGCGCACGTTCGGATATCACATTGGTGTTGCACTTTCGCTCGTCGTACTCCTCATGCTGCTGCGCCGGCTCTGGAGGCCTGCGCTTGTGCTCGGGCTCATCGCGCTCTGGAGCCTTTCACCCTCGATCTGGACACTGCGTTCGCGATCAGAGCCGCCATCCACCGTCGAGCTGGCCTTCAGCGTCTACTCCGTCAACGCGCAGGTCGGCGCGGTTGATCCAGCGCGCCTTCAGGCCGAGATCGAGCGCTACGACGCTGACATCGTCATCATCCAGGAGCACAACCCGCGCGTGCGCACTATCGTGCCCGCGCTGCGCGATCGCTACCCGCACTTCGTCGACGCCTGGCGTCAAGACGCCTTCGGTATGGCGATCCTCTCTAAGCATCCGTTCGCAGGAACGCCGCAGCCCTACCCGGACCTTGGCATCGCGCTGACCGAGCCGCAGATTCGGGTTGTCGTCGACATCGGCGGCCGCGAGATCGTGGTGCAGGGTGTTCACACGCTGCCGCCGGTCTCGTTCTCGTACCTGCGCGAGCAGCGCCAGCTGATCCGCGCACTCGCGGCGTGGGCGAGGGAAGAATCGCGTCCCATCATCATCGCTGGCGACTTCAACTGCACGCCCGAGTCGATGGGCATGCGCTGGATGCACGCCGCCGGACTCGCCGATGCATGGTCGCAGCGAAACACCGGCCGCGGCTCAACATGGCCCGTCGATCAAGGCATCTTCTCGCTCATGGGCGTCAAGATCGACCACGTCATGCTCGGCAACGGCCTCGTGGCCACGCATGCCCAGCTCGGCGAAGCCACGGGTTCAGACCACCGGGCCATCTTCGCACGAGTGGCAACGAAGCCGTAGCACCGACGCTGCGTGAAGCAGAAGGCAGTTCACTACAGAGATCACGGCGATCACGGAGAGGCACGGAGGAATGCATCGGAGTCGAGACTGACGCGAACCTCTACCGCGCAGGCTTGGCAGCGGTGATGAGCACCGCGGGCATGGGCAGCACATACTTTGCTTCAGCCCCGCTGCCGATTTTGTACGCGGCGACCTTGGATTCCAACTGTTCCCGGATCTTGTCCAGAGCGAAGGGCGTCTGTGCCTTGAGCAAGCCTGATGTGCGAACTCCCGCGTCGAGCATGATCCGCAAGAGATCACCCGGCTGTGCGAGCGCGAGCGTGATCGGGAGCGGGACGAAACCAACGCCATCGAACCCGATGCCCCCGAGCACCCGCCGCGCTTCCTCCTGATCAGCGAAGCGGAACATCGGCGGGCCGGGCGGTACGCCGATGTCCGGCACGCCCCACGCCTTGACTGCCCCCAGCACGATCTCAAAGGGCACCGTGCGCGGCGGCGGCTCCCACACTGTGAACGCTAGTCGCCCGCCGGGTTTAAGCACCCGCCACGCCTCCGCGAGGGCCCGGTCGGGGTCCGCCAGATGCAGGATGCCGAAGTTCACCAAGGCCGCGTCGAAGCTCGCATCGGGCAGGTCCAGGTTCTCGGCGTCGCCCTCCTTGAACTCGACGCCCGGCCACTTCCGCCCCGCCAGCGCAACCATCTCCGCGGCGAAGTCCAGGCCCAGCACGCTGGCCCCTCGCGCGGCGGCGGCTGCCGCGACATAACCAGGCCCGCACGCCACATCCAACACACGCATCCCCGGGCCAGCGCGGGCGGCATCAAGCATCGGCCCGATCGACTGGCCGGTCGCGCCGCCGAAGGCCGTGTCGTAACGCTCAGCGACATCCCGCCACCCGCGAAGCTCGAAGAGCTTGAAGGGGTCGAACGCGCTCTGGGGTGCTGGGACCATGAGTGCATCGTAGTGTCTCGGTGAAATCGCGCGTTGTCCACGTACGCGCTCGCGGCGAGCCAAGCCCCGCCCATCGGGCTTGAGAGTGAACCGGATCCGTGCCTGCGCAAGGTGGCATCGAAGATGACGTATCGTGCCATCGAAGTCGGCTCTGCGACTTGGACGCGCCTCTCGCTGGCGACGCATCGGGATCATCGAAGTCTCAAGGCAGATTTCTATGGCACGGGAATCTCTATTGCACTTGCCGAAGGGACAGGCGAAGAGACACCATCTGTACACCGCACCCCCACGCCTCCCCCGTGTCCCCCTCAATCAACGATGAACAACCGTGCCCCGCGCTCGCTGCGCGAGCGGTGCGGCTCGGCGCCATCGGCCACCTGGTAGCTCTGACCGGGCATCAGCTTGATGAGTCGCGCGTCGCTCAGCTCGGTTTCAAGCTCGCCCTCCACGCACAGCACGATGTGCCCCTTGCTGCACCAGTGGTCCGCGGCGTAGCCCGGCAAATACTCCACCATCCGCAAACGGATCTCCCCGAACTGCCTGGTCCGCCAGAGTGCGGTGCCCGTCTCGCCCGGGTGCACCGTTGGCTCAACCGCCGACCAATCTGTCACGCCGAATGGAATGCCTTCGATGCGCATCGCGGACGATAGTGCGGAACGCACGCCGCCGCCATTTGGGCAAGCGACATTCATGGCATGGCTTCGACAGGTTCCGTGACTTCCAACTCTGCCCCCACCTCGCGCCGCGGCCACGACCTCAACCGGGATCACGCCTGCTCCATCGCGCGGATTCGCGGTTCCTCACTGCAAGATCCGCGTGGGCCGCGGCAACTCCTCGTGTGGACTTGCGATCGGCACCCATGTAGGAGGCCCTTGGCACGGCCGCACTCAGGAGCCTCCAATGAAGACGATGGGCAGTTCTAGCTGTGAGTCGGCCACGCGGCCGCCGTTGTCAGTACCCCGGCGGAAGCCTGAGGGGAGAGACATGTCTGTGAAACTCTTCGTCAGCCTGGCCGCGCTCGTGGCCGCAACCGGCCTTGCAGCGTCATCCGCAGTGGCCGTCGTTATCCCCACTGTGCCCATCGGCAACCCCGGCAACGCGGCAGATCCGACCACGGGCTTTGGCTCGGTGGCGTACACGTACAACATCGGCACCACTGAGGTGACCAACGGGCAGTACGCCGAGTTTCTCAACAACGTCGCCTACGACGACACCCACGGCCTGTACAACGCGAATATGGCTGGCTCCTTCGGCGGTATTACCCGCTCAGGATTCATCGGCGCCTTCACGTATGCGACAGTTTCAGGTCGCGCGAACAACCCCGTCAACTTCGTGAGCTTCTGGGACGCGACGCGCTTCTCCAACTGGCTGCACAACGGCCAGCCGACGGGTGCGCAGAACAACAGCACCACCGAGGACGGCGCGTACACGCTCACCCCGGGCGGCATCAGCGGCAACACCATCACCCGCAACGCGGGCTGGCAGTGGGCGGTGACCAGCGAGGATGAGTGGTACAAGGCGGCGTACAACCAGCCCGTGAGCCAGGGCGGCGATGCGGACGACTACTGGTTGTTCCCGACCGCGAGCAACACCATCACGACCGCGCAGGCGAACTACTTCGGCAACGCGATCCTCAACACCACGCCTGTCGGCTCGTACTCCGCGAACTTCTACGGCACGTTTGACATGGGCGGGAACGTGTGGGAGTGGAACGAGACGATCATCCTCGGTTCCAACCGCGGCCTTCGGGGCGGGTCGTTCCTCAACAGCGACAACGACCTGCGGGCCGACACCCGCAGCGTCTTTATCCCGGCGCTCGAGGGCAGCTTTCTCGGGTTTCGTGTCTCTCAGGTCCCTGCGCCATCGGCCGTTGCGCTGCTTGGTCTTGGTGGGCTGATGGCCGGGCGGCGTCGCCGTGCAGTAGCGATCTGATCCGCACTGATCCTGTCTCGACAACATCTCATCAACTCTTCCACGACCCCGGCACACACAAGCCGGAGTCGCTGCACTTCCGCACAGTCTCGCCGCGACGGCGTCTGCGTGGGCGGTGCGGCCTCCGGGCCTGCGCAGGATGTTCGAGCGCAACCTCCCCTCCCGTCTTCCTCCGTGCCCTCCGTGGTGAACCATCTTCGCCTTCCGCGCAACAAGGCGTCACGTTCCCGGCGATCACGGCAATGCAGCACCACGCCTCTCCGGCCCAGTGCTTAGTCCCCAATCCCCAATGTCTTCTTCTTCCCTCACCCCGGCACCCCGCCCAGCCGCCACTCGTAAGCCGCGAGGACGGCGCGGACCTGCACGCTTGCGCGGCGGTTCACTCGAACGAACTCGTGGGCGCGTCCGCCCAGCGCCTGCGCGCCCGGGATGTCTGTCAGGAGCGCTTCAAGCGTCGCGGCCCAATCCGCCGGAGTTCCGCGCGAGACGAGGCGTGCTGTCACGCCGTCCTGCAGGATCGATGACATTGGATCTTCACGCGCTACCACCACGAGGCCCGCAGCCATCGCCTCAAGCAGCGTCGAGCGTTGCTCGCCGTGTGCATCGGGCTGGATGAGCAGGTCTCCCTGGATCAGGAGGTCGCGGCGTGATTCGATCTCGCCGATGAGCGAGAAGCGATCAAGCAGACCGAGCTTGCGTGCGAGGCTCCAGAGCCCGGCGCGTCTCGCTGCGAGAGCGTCGCAGAAGATGAGCATGTCCGGGCGAACGCGCGAGGCCATGGCGAGGCCCTGCAGCGCCGCGGCGAATGCAGGCGCATCTCGCCCGGTGCCAACCATCATCGCGCTGGGTGCGCGCCCGGCCCCCATGATCCGCCGCGGCGGGTCCGACGCGTGCACGCCCCACGTCGCCAGTCGCACCGTCGCCTCGCCGCCGCTGGCGATCAGCTTCCGCTCGATCGCCGGGTCGGGCGCCATGAGCAGTGGGGGCCGCCCCGCCACGCGCGGGATCGAGCGCGCGCGATCGATCATCCCCGCCCGCCACACCTCCAACACCAGCAGCGCGTCAAGGTCCTTCGCAAGCTCAACGCCGATGTCCCACGCGCCGCCTCCGAACGCGTGGATCAGGTCGAGGTCGCCCGTCCCTTCCTCGTCATCGAGCTGCTCGAGCTCCTTGGCGAGCCGGCCCGCCACCAACCCACGCATGAAGCGCGGCAGCTTGCTGGGGTACGTGATCACGCGCGAATAGACGCCGCCGGGAGGCTGATCACGCAGCGAATCCGGAATCGCATGGATCACGCGCACGCCCTCATCGGCGAGGCCAACCTCAAGCCGCTCGAGCATGGCGCGCTCGCGCGAGGCAAAGAACTCGTCGGCGAGGATCAGGGCTCTCATGGCGTGCCCGCCGGCGTTGGTGTGGTCGCTGGGTCCGGGGTGGGCGCCACCTTTGGCTGCGACTCAAAGGCCCGGATCCGGGCCATCAGCTCCTTCGCGAGATCGTTGGGCATCGGGAACGTCAGCGCGTACTGCGCGATCTTCCAGTCGCAGCCGCTGCGCACGAGCACGCCCGTGCCGCGCGCTGTGCCGTACGAGGCGCTGTCGAGAAGTTCGTCGAACCACGCCGTGTTGCCCGAGGCGTCGAATGCAACATGCCGCGACCCCGCCCGCGGCGTGTAGACCCAGCCCTTCCCCTGCGAGAAGTACGGCTCGGCATACGCGCGAAACTCAGCCACTGTCCAGCGCTCGGAAGCGTCGGTCCCGATGAAGACGCCCTCCTCGGCGAAGAGATCGAAGTACGCCTTACCATCGGCCTTCGCGGCGGCGGCGTGGAACGCGTCAAGCGTTGCGCCGACCTTGGCCACGTCCGCCGCGGTGTCACGCGCGCGCTCCTGATCGCGCACTGGGGCACCATCTCCCTCCGCACGCTTCACGCTGTTCCCCGCGTTGCCCGCGTTCTTCGCGGGTGCCGCGGCGGTGAGCTTTGCAAGCTCTTCGAGCTCGTCCATGACCTTGGCTCCCGTCAGCGAGCGAATCACGTGTGCTTCGCCAGCGACCGTGGTGAGTCGAACATCAAGGCCATTGGCGGCGGCCGCTCGGTTGATGGCTTCGCCGCCCTCGTGCCAGGGCTTCTCGTCCGTCTCTCTCACGAACATGCGGATCGGGACGCCCTTGAGCCTGGGAATCGCCTTGGCGTCGCTCGGGCGAGGCAGGATTCCGGGAAAGGTCAGCACCGAGGCGGTGTGGTCGGGGAGTTCTGTCGCCCACGCGAAGCTCGATCTTCCGCCATTGCTGGGGCCCGCGACGTGGTAGCGCTCGCCGATGGGCGCGAGCGTGGCATCAAGATCCTTGAGCAGCGTGCAGAGCAACGCGGCGGCATCACGAAAGAAGTAGCGCCGCTGGGGCGTCACCACGATCCATCCGCGCCGCGTTGCCTCGGCCGCCAGCATGTCGCGCACCACGCGCTCCATCTCGAGTGACTGTGCCCCTGGCGGAAAGACGATGACGACATTGGCGGGCGTCGTCAGAGGCTGGCTGTTGGGCGAGCTGATCGTGACGCGCATGGTGCCGCCGCTGGCCTTGAAAAGATGCGTGATCTGCTCCATCGCGGCCCCGTCCTTCACGGGCTGCTGCGGCGCCGCGGGAGCCTGCGCATGAGAAGATGCCGCCACGCCGAGCAAGAGGCTCATCGAGAGGATGACATGGGCCTCGCTAAGGGTACGAGACACGCATCGCATGGACCTTTGAAACCCTTTTCGCATGGCGCACCTCACGCGCACGGACGAAGCCTTGCAAGCGTTGCCGTGCGGAGCCAGAGTGTAGAGATGAGCAGGAGGCTGCGCTTCGGTGTGGTCGGTCCGCTCTAACTGGTCGCCCCGACCGCTTCTGGCTTGCGAAACGCCAGGTCGGGCGCGCGGGTGGGGCTCTGTGCAACCGCCGCCGTGCGCCAGAGGCCCACCCAGTGGTTCGGCGAGACCTCATGGAGCATGTAGTCGCCCGCGGGCCCTTCGAGCCGCGCCAGGTCCTTTGGTGCTTCGTGCCATGGCCACCACGGCCGCACACCCTTGTCGGCGCCGGGGAGCATCGCGAACTCGGCGGGATTCTCGACGATCTCCTTGATCGTGACGAGCCTTTCCTTGCGCGTGCCGACGCGCGGGATGCTGTTGAGCAGGCCGCGTGTGTAGGGGTGCAGCGGATGCTCGTACAGCTCGAAGACAGGTGCGTACTCAACGACGCGACCGGCGTACATCACGCACACTACGTCGGCGTTCTCGGCGACGACGCCAAGATCGTGCGTGATGAGCATGATCGCCATGCCGCGATCACGCTTGAGGCCGCGCATGAGCTCAAGGATCTGGGCCTGGATCGTGACGTCGAGCGCGGTGGTCGGTTCATCTGCGAGGAGCAGCCGCGGCTGGCAGGCCAGCGCCATCGCGATCATTACGCGCTGGCGCATGCCGCCGGAGAACTGGTGCGGGTACTGCTTGATGCGGCGTTCGCTCTCCGGGATGCCCACGTCCTTCATGGCGCGCATCGCGATGTCGAACGCCTGCGCAGCGCCGACGTTCTGGTGGAGGAAGATTGCCTCCATGATCTGATCACCCACGGTGTAGACGGGGTTGAGGCTCGTCATCGGCTCCTGGAAGATCATCGCGATCTCGTTGCCACGCACGTGCCGGATCTGATCATCGCTCAGCGTCAGGAGATCAACCATGCCCGCGTCGCCCGGTGCGCCAGAGCCGAGCTTGCTGCGAAACAGGATCTTGCCGCGATCAAAGCGCCCCGGCGGCCGGGGGATGAGCTGGAGCATGCTCATCGCGCTGACAGACTTGCCGCACCCGGACTCACCCACGACCGCGACGGTCTGCGCTGGATAGATCGTGAGTGAATTGCCATCCACAGCCTGAATCCGCGGCCCACCGCGATTGTCGAAGGAGACCGCAAGGTCGCGGACCGTGACGAGCGGCTGATCGGGTGGCGTGGTGGGCGCTTGGTCGGTGTGCATGTGGTTCACTGAGCAGAGATCGTTCGTCGGACAGGGGTGAAGAACGGTGGTGAGAGGCACTTGTGCGTTCCGTTAGACCCGAGCCTTCTTCAGTTTGGGGTCGATCGCGTCGCGCAGGCACTCACCCAGCAAGTTGTACGACAGCGCTGTCAGGAAAATCGCAAAGCCGGGGAAGATCGCGAGCCACCACTTGAACTCACCCACCTCGTTGGTCGCGCTCGCCAGGAGGCGGCCCCAGCTGGGCTGCTCCGCCGGACCCAGCGAGAGGAAGCTGAGCACTGCCTCGATCTGGATCGCCGCGGCGATGGCGAAGCTCGCGTCCACCAGCACCGGCGTCACGCCGTTGGGCAGCATGTGCTTGAACAGGATCGACCGCAGCGGCAGCCCGACCGCCTGCGCCGCCTGCACAAAGTCCTGATTCCGAAGGCGCATGAACTCGGCACGCGTAAATCGTGCCGCGCCCGTCCATGTCACGCACCCGATGATGATCATCATGACGTAGGTGTTGCGGGGCAGCACCGCTGCCGCGACGATGAGCAGGAAGAGCACCGGGATCGCCATGAAGATCTCAACGACGCGGAAGAGGAGCGTGTCGATCCAGCCGCCGAAGTAGCCCATCAGCGCACCGATCGTCACGCCGATCGCCACCGCGATGCCCGTGCTCACCAGCCCGATCGAGATCGACAGTCGGCAGGCGTACATCATCTGGCTGATCACGTCCTGCCCGATCGCGTCGGTGCCCATCACAAACCGCGGCTGTCCTTCCCGGGGCCACTTCTGCATCGCGCTCGCTTCCAGCGCCGGAAGATGCTCGGCCCGGACCGTCGCCCGCACACCCCGAAGCTCCGCGAGCGCGGCCTCATTACCCGCGCGCTGCACACCCTGCGGCGTGCGACCTCGCGCCGACGCCGCGCTCTCCGCGACCGCGCGCGACTCCGCAATCACGTCGCTCGCGAGCGCCTCCGCCGCGGCGTACTTCGCACGAAGCTCTCCCTCGATGAATGTCGTTCGCTCGGGCGTCAGAGGGTCGCTCCCCGGATCCAGCAGGCGCAAGTTCGTCGCCCGCTGTACCGGCGACCACGGAACCAGTGTGAAGGTCGCACTCGCCGAGCCAGCCTCAACCTGTGAGCGATACGCGAACACCGCCGGCGGCGTCTTCCATGTGAGGCCCGTCGCGCCCGCCGCCACGAGCCCGACCACAACCACCATCGCGATCCTCGCCCACAGCGCCCGAAAGACAGGCACCAACACGAAGACCGCGCCCGAGATCGCCGCGAGCGCCAGGCTCGCCCAGAGGATGAACGAAGGCTGCTGCTCGAGATCACGGACCCACGGCGCGACGCTGCGCTGCTCCACATACCCGCGCACCGCGGCCCCCATGAAGACCACCATTGCTCCCTGCCCCATCGCCGCGAGAACGATCCCCAGCTTCTGCCCCTTGCTGACGCCCAGCCGTCCCAGAGGGAGCACAAACAGAAGACCGCCGAAGACCGCGGCCAGCACGAGCAAGAAGTCTGAGGCCTTCAGGTTCTCAATCAGCGGGTACGTCGTGATCGTCGAGCCATCCGCGAGCGTGCGCGTGAAGATCAGCGGATGCCCGCTCGCAAGCACCGGCGCAAACGCGGCGAAGAACGCGACGGTTGAGATCCAAGCCAGCGCGAGCATGGCCCGAGGCTGGCGTACCACCTGCCCCCATGCATCAGCCCAGAAGCCCTTGGCTTCACGGTGACCAATGCCCTGCATGAGCTGAACGCCCGTCACGGTTGCTGGCTCGGCGGATGCAAGTGTTTTCGTAGTAGAAGCCATGTCCGCGAATCACGCCTTTCGATGAGAGCAAAGGTCAAGTGGTCAAGTGGTCAAGTGGTCAAGTGGTCAAGTGGTCAAGTGGTCAAGTGGTCAAGTGGTCAAGTGGTCAAGTGGTCAAGACCCTTGGGTTTTCCTTCTGTCCTGTTTCAATCGACCACTCCGCCACTTCTTCCTCCCCCTAGTGCCCAGTCCCCAAGCCCCAGTCCCTTCTACTTATAGCTAATCCTCGGATCGCACATTGCGTACAGGATGTCCGCCAGGAGCAGTGCCAGCAGGTTCACCGCCGCGATGATCAGCGTGTTGGCCAGCAGCACCTCGCGGTCGCGGAGGTTGATGGCCTCGATGACCAAGCTGCCCATGCCGGGCACGCTGAAGATGCGCTCGATGACGACGCTGCCCGCGAGCATCGCCGGGAAGATCGTCGCGAACATCGTGATCAGCGGCAGCAGCGAGTTGCGAAAGACGTGCTGAAAGATCACGTCTCGGCCCGCCACGCCCTTGGCCTTCGCCGTTCTCACATAGTCCGCGGAGAAGTTCTCCAGCATCGCTGCCCTGGTCTGCTTGCTCAGGATCGCGAACCCACCGTACACCAGGCAGAAGACCGGCAGCGCCACGTGCCACAGCGCGTCGAGCGCGAAGCCACGCTCGAATCCATCAACACCAATCACCGGCAGGAAGAGCATGTCGGCGTTGTCCTTGCTGCCGATGCCTCCGGTGGGAAAGAGTTGCAGGTACTGCTTGCTGCACAGGTATCCCAGGAACATGACCCCGGCCCACACCGTGGGAATGGACCAGAGCGCGACGAAGAGCCCGCCCAGCACCGTGTCCTGCCAGCCGTCCTTCTTGACCGCCGCGAGCATGCCGAAGGGAACCGCGATCAGGTAGATGATCGGGAACGCGATGAGGTTGAGCATCAGTGTCACTGGCAGCGCCGTTGTGATGAGGTCGATCACTGGCCGCCCGCGTGTGAAGGACTGCCCAAGGTCCGGCCGCGCGAGGCTCAGCACGCCCGGAATGACGGCAACACCAACCTGCGGGAAGAGCGTCGCGTCGTAGATCGCTGTGAGTTCCGCGTGCGCTTTGATCGCATTCTCATACGCCGCGAGCGTCTTGGTCCACTGCGCTGCGACAGGCTCCCCCTCCGCACGCGTTAGATCCGGCTTGACATTCACCAGCGCACCCAGATCGGGCTTACCCGTGTGATCCACGATGTCGCCGCGTCCCGTCGCGGTTGCAAAGGTCCCCAAGGCGATCTCAAGGCGCGTGCGCTCGGCAATCAACTTTTGCCGCGCACCGGCGTACACGCTGTTGGCCGCGCGGAACAGGCGGTCGCGCTTCTCGGCCTCGCTCGGCACCGCCGCAACATCAAGCGTCGCAAGCGGCGGCTCGGGTAGCTTGTCCACAAACCATCGCCACGCCGGCGGCTCCTTAACGGCCCGCGGCGTCGCGATCACCTCACCATTGGGCAGCTCCTGCCCACGCTGGCCAAACTTGATCGGGCTCACGCGATGCAGCCAACGCAGGTACTGCATCACCACCGGATCATCAAGCCCGTACCGATCTTCCAGGTAGGCCTGCTGGATGTCCGCGCTGCCGCTGTCGCTCTGCATCGAGCCACCAGCCGCGCGGAGCGACGCGCCAACTCCGCCCGGCGAGAGCGCCACGAGCATGAACACAAGGAACGTGATCCCAATCAGCGTCGGGATCATCAGGATCAGTCGTCGAAGGATGTACGTTCCCATCGCGCGTGGTCTCCGTTGATCGGTGGCCGCTCTGCGGCGGGGGACCTACTGCGACTTCTGGCTGCCCAGCGGGATGAAGAACTCGTGCAGCTCCATGCCGCTCTTGTACGGCATGAAGTTGCCGATGCGCTTGTTCACCAGGCGCAGCCAGGGTAGTTCCAGCAGCGGGGTGTACGGCTGCTCGTTGTGAATCTCGCGGTGCAACTGGTGCCACACATTCATCCGCGCATCAAAGTCAATCGTTCGAACGCCCTCCTTGATCAGCGCGTCGGCCTTTTCGCTGCGCCACTGCACAAAGTTGTCGCCCGTCCCCTCGATCGACGAGATCGCCCACAGCTGGCGCGGATTGGACTCCGGCGAGCTGCTGCTCCACGCAAACGTGATCGCATCAAAGTCGCGCCGGCTGAGCAGGTCCTGGATGATCGACCAGTCCACAGGATTCAGCTCGCACACGATCCCCGCCTTGGCGCACTGGTCCTTGATATACGTCACCATCTGCAGCGTGGAGTCGTTCCCCTGGCCGAACGTGAGCTGGAACGTGAACCGATCGCCCTTCTCATTGTCCAGCACGCCATCGCCGTTGCGATCCTCCCAGCCCGCCTCCTTCAGCAGTGCCTGTCCGCGCGCTGCGTCATAGGGCCAGGGCTTGATCGTCGGGTCGGCCTGCTGCGTCTCGCTGTTGAAGGGACCGGTGGCGATCCGCGCCAGGTCCTTGTTGATGTCACGCTTGATCCGTTCGCGGTCGATCAGGTGCGTCATCGCGATCCGAACGCGCGCATCCGCAAACGGCGTGAGCTGGTCCCGGTTCCGCGGGCCGCACTGCCACGCGATGAAGCTCCAGCCGCCCTGCATGTTGTACCAGTCCACGGCGCGATTGGTCTGAGAAAACTCCGGATCGTTCCGCTTGAGATCAAACTGCTGAGCGGTCGGGCGGGCCATGTCCGCGTCGCCGTTGCTGAAGGTTGTCAGGCGAGCGAGGCTGTCCTGCACCACCGTGAACCGCACCGAGTCCAGCGCGGGCTTGGCGCCCCAGTACCCGTCGTTGCGGACCAGCACGAT
>JBBQGR010000021.1:0-15007 GCA_038323185.1 Phycisphaerales bacterium
GCGCGTGTGCTTGGCGCACGTGCTTGGACCGCGTGCTGGGCGCACTGGGTCGGTTGGCGTGTGGTTCTTTCGTATCATCGCATGACCGCTCGTCGCGCGTGACTCGTCACGCGCGCGGGTTGGTCGGGGCGGGTCGCTCGGGAAGCGAGGGAGTTCTCGTGCGCGGTGGGCCTCATGGCCCCGTGCACGATGGGCCGCAGATGGAATGGAGCGCCCGACGCGGCGCGGAAGGATCGACGATGACGGAATCAAGCAAGAGCGAGTCAGGCAAGAGCGAGTCAGGCAAGAGCGAGTCAAGCAAGAGCGAATCAAGCAAGAGCGAGTCACACAAGACAGAGCGGGGCGGTGCCAAGGGCGAGGCAAAGAGCGAGGTCAAAACAGAGGCAAAGTCCGAGGGACGCGGGGAGGGCAAGGGTCCGGCCTCGCAGATGTTGATCAACTATGTGCCCGGCGAAGAGTGCCGCGTGGCGATCGTGGAAGATGGGAAGCTCGAGGAGCTGCACGTCGAGCGGTTCTCGCAGGCCTCGAACGTTGGGAGCATCTACGTCGGGCGCGTGGTGAATGTTGAGCAGGCAATCCAGGCGGCGTTCGTTGACTTCGGCGAGCCGGAAAATGGCTTCCTGCATGTCACGGACCTGCACCCCAAGTACTTTCCGGGCGAGGGTGACGAGACGACGGAGCGGGTGGGGTTCAAGACGCCTCGGCGTGAGCGGCCGCCGATCCAGCACGCGCTGCGCCGCGGCGATGAGGTCATCGTGCAGGTGCTGAAGGAGGGCGTGGGGACCAAGGGCCCGACGGTCACGAGCTACCTCAGCATTCCGGGCCGGTTCCTGGTGATGATGCCGGGGATGGACCGCGTGGGCGTCTCGCGCAAGGTTGAAGATGAAGAGCAGCGTCGCAAGATGCGCGAGATTCTGGATCAGCTCGACCTGCCCGAGGGGTTCGGCTTCATCCTGCGCACGGCGGGCTTCTCTCGGACGAAAGCCGAGCTCAAGCGCGACCTTGCGTACCTGATGCGTCTGTGGAAGGACATGGACCGGCGGCTCAAGACCGGCGGCAAGCCGCGGCTGCTGTACTGCGAGAGTGACCTGCTGGTGCGGTCGCTGCGTGACCTTTTGAGCAACGAGATCAATGAGGTCGTGATCGATCATGAGGCGGCGATGCGCCGTGCGGCGCGCTTCATGAAGATCGTGGCCCCGCGCACCACGACGAAGCTGCTGCACTATCCGGGCACGGCGCCGGTCTTCCACGCGTTCGGGATCGAGAAGCAGATCTCGCTGATCCACGCGCGCGAGGTGCCGCTGCCCAGCGGCGGGCGGCTGGTGATTGATCAGACCGAGGCGCTGGTTGCGATCGACGTGAACAGCGGCAAGAGCCGCGACTCGCGCGATAGCGAGACCAACGCGTACCAGACAAACCTCGAGGCCGTGGATGAGATCTGTCGCCAGTTGCGTCTGCGCGACATGGGCGGCATCGTTGTCAATGACCTGATCGACATGCGCGAGAGCCGCCACCGCAAGGACATCGAGAACCGTGTCCGCGATCGGCTCAAGCGTGACCGCGCGAAGACGACGATTGGGATGATCTCAGAGTTTGGCATCCTGGAGATGACGCGTCAGCGGATGCGTCCGAGCCATGAGAGCGTGCACTTCACGGACTGTCCGATGTGCCGCGGGCGCGGCATGCTGCAGAAGCCCGAGAGCGTGTCGGCGGACGCGCTGCGAGATCTGGCGGCGATCCTTGATGCGCAGCGCGTGTCGAAGGTTGAGATGGTGGTGGCGCCGCGCGTGGCGGGCGAGCTGCTCTCGAACAAGCGCGCGATGCTGGGGAGGATCGAGCGCCGGTATGGGAAGCACGTTGATGTGCGTGTGAGCGAGACGGTGCCAGCGGATCGCGTCTCGTTCTACGCATATGACGCGCAGGGCGCGGATATTGATGTTGGCAACCTGCCGCAGCCGCGCCGGCCGAAGGATCTGGTTCCGTGGGCCGATCTTGAGCCGAGCGCTGGCGAGACTGGCGACGGGACGGAGTGGACTGCCGCAGATGATGGTGCGGGCGAGCCCGAGCCAGAGGACGTGGTCGAGGATCTGCCGACGCATCCGATCGAGATTGATGATGATGAGGAGTACACGGGGCCGGTCGGCACGGCGCCGAGGGTGGCCGCGCCAGCCATCGCTGGAAGCAGCTCAGGCGCGGGCGCAGGCAACGCGAAGAGCGGCGAAGGTGCGCGGGGCGAGGCTGACGCACCCGGTGAAGGCGGAGAGGGTGGCGGTCGTCGTCGTCGTCGTCGTCGCCGTCGCGGCCGCGGCGGACAGGGCGGCGCTGAGGGTGCTGGCGACGCTGCTGGCGGAGCCGCCAGCGCACCGGCGCGAGCAAACGCCACCCCCGGTGGCGATGGCGCACCGGCGGATGATCGGCGCTCGTGGGGTGGCGGTGCTGGCCCTGCGGGCGAAGAGCGTGATGTGGAAGGAGCCGAGAGTGCTGAGGGAGGCGAAGGAGGAGAGGGTGGAGGCCCGCGCGGCGAGATGCCTCCGCCACGACTCGGGCCGGATGGTCAGCCGCTGCCTGAAGGTGAGGGTGGGGGCCGCCGTCGCCGCCGCCGCCGTCGTCGCGGCCGTGGTGGTCAGGGCGGTCAGGGTGCGCCGAGTGGTCAAGCGGGCCCGGGCGCGGAGACTGGTTCAGCCGATGGTCAGGGTGGTCAGAGTGGTCCAGTCGGCCAGCAAAGCCAAGCGGAGCGCGCGGCACCGACGGCCGCGCCATTCCAGCAGCAGGGTTCGCCTTCCGGCTCGGGCCGCGGCGGACCTCGGTCGGATGATCGCAGTCGGCGTGGAGCGCCGAGCGATGGTGGCCGCCCGCGTCTTGATGCGTCGCCGGAAACTGGCGGCGATTGGGGCGATGATGGTCCGATCCGGGTGAAGCCCGCGATCGGTGCCGCGGGCGCGCCGACACCAGCGAGCGTGACTGATGGATCGGGCGATGTCGATGAGATTGCGCCCAAGGTTGCACCTGTTGGTGCTGTGTTGCCCTCGAAGCTCGCGATGCCTGCCATGCCAGTTGTTGCTGATGAGCTGGAGGCGGAGGCGATGGCTGATCGGGCCGCGATGGCGCGATCGGCGCCACCGGTAAAGCCGGCGGGTCGCGCTGCACGGGCCGAGTCTGCGCCGATTGATGACGCGGACGGCGGAGATGCTGGCGACGATGGGGATGGAGCGGAAGCTGCGGAGGTTGGTGGCGCTGGCGACGAAACTGCTGAGAGTGGCGATGGGACGAAGCGTCGTCGCCGTCGTCGTCGACGCCGCGGTCGTGGCGGCGCGGGTAGCGCGGGCGGTGCGAGCGACGCGGGCGGCGAAGCCGGGGGCGAGAAGCCTGCTGGAAGCGCACCGAGCGCACGGGCTGCGCCGAGTTCTGACGTCACGCCGAGCACGCCGCGTGCTCAGACGCCGCCGAAGGCTCCGGCCGAGCGTGCACCACGCGCGGAGAGTCCGCGATCGGAAGGTGCGCGATCGGCGGGTGGGCGTCCTGCTCGGGAGGCGCGTCCTGCACCTTCGACGCCGGCACGCGAGCCCAAGCCTGCGGTCGTGACGCCGCCGCCAGTTGTGGCGGCACCCAAGCCGCGCACGTTGTATGGCGCAGTGCGGCGGAAGCTCACGTCCGCGGAGTTGAACAAGCGTCCGAAGCCGGAGTAAGTTCGAGCGTTGATGGAGCGCATGAGCGAACGTCGCGTCATCATCCTCGGCTCAACCGGCTCGATCGGCACGCAGGCGATCGAGGCGATCGAGCATCTCAACGCGCTGCACGCGCGCGGGGAGCATCCGCGCTCGTACCGCGTGGTGGGGCTTGCGGCGGGGAAGAACGCGGCGCTGCTGATGGAGCAGTCGTCGCGGCTTGGTGTGCGTGATCTCGCGATCAATGCGGCACCAGGCGCGACAGATGGTTTCGGGCGGGATGCCACGCTGCGCGTTGGGGGCGATGGGCCCGAGCGGCTGGTGCGCGAGGTTGAGTGTGACGTGGTGCTCGCGGCGATGGTGGGCGTGGCGGGATTGCCCGCGGCGCTCGCTGCCGCAGAACTTGGGCGCGACATCGCGCTGGCCAACAAGGAGACGCTGGTCGCGGCGGGCGCGCTCGTGACGGCGGCGTGCCGCGCGAGCGGGTCGCGATTGCTGCCGGTTGATAGCGAGCACGCGGGCGTCTTTCAGTTGCTGGCAGCGAGCGGCGATGTGCGGCGTACCGCCCCGCCGATGGGGCTTCCCGCTGATGTGGCTCGTGTGATTCTCACTGCTTCGGGAGGGCCTTTTCGAACGTGGTCGCGCGAGCGGATCGCGGGCGCGACGCGCGCGGACGCGCTCAAGCATCCGACGTGGGCGATGGGACGCAAGGTCACGATCGATAGTGCTTCGCTGATGAACAAGGCGCTGGAGCTGATCGAGGCGCACTGGCTCTTCGGCGCAGCGCCCGAGCGGCTTGGTGCGGTGATCCATCCGCAGTCAATCGTGCACGCGATGATCGAGCGGATCGATGGGACGACGCTGATGCAGGCCGCGGCGCCGGACATGCGCACGCCGATCCTTCAGGCGCTGGCGTGGCCGCACGCCGCCGCGGGGTGTGGCAGGCGCATGGATCCGCTCGCGTCGTCGTGCCTTGAGTTTGAGCCGCCAGATCCGGAGCGGTTTCCGGCGCTGGGACTCGCGTTCGAGGCGATGCGGCTTGGCGGCACCGCCGGCGCGATCCTGAATGCGGCGAACGAGGAAGCTGTCGCGGCGTTTCTTGGCGATGGGCAGGGTGGGTCGAGCTCCATGCCGTTTGTGGCGATCGCGGAGGTTGCGGCGTGGACGCTGCGGAATGTTTCAGCGACGACGGTCACGAGGCTCGATGATGTGCTGCGTGCGGACCGCGCGGCTCGCGAGTGTGCGCGGGTGCGGCTCTTTGAGGTTGGAGCGATTGCGCGATGAGCCAGCATGAGGTCGATCAGATCTCGCGGCTGATCGCCGAGGGGCGCACGGATGAAGCGCGCGCGAGAGCGCTGCGACTGGCGCAGAGCGGAGCGAAGGACGCGCGCGTGCAGCAGGCTGTGTCTGGTCTGCTCGCGGCGATGTCGCAGATGCCGCAAGCGGTGTACTACGCGCAGCGCGCTACGCAGCTCGCGCCAGGTGAGCCGGAGCTTGCGGTGTTTCTCGCGCGGCAACTGATCATCTCGGGCGAGCCGGCGAAGGCCCTCGCGGCCCTTGAACCTCTGCACGCCAAGCGACCGACGGATCCTGCACTCAGCGCAACCAAGGCCGAGTGCCTGGGAATTCTGCAGCGATTCAGCGAGGGCGAGCGTGTGGCGCGGGTCGCGCTCGAGGCGCATCAGACGGATGCGGGGCTGGCGGCGCTGCTCGCGGGCGCACTGCTCAACCTGGGACGGATCGAGGAGGCGACGCCGCTGGTGCGCGAGGCTTCGCTGCGCTTTGCGGACGATGCGACTCTTGCGAGCGGGCTGGCGCACGTGCTGAACTATGACCCGAGCGCGACGCGTGAGGGACAGTTGGAAGCGGCGAAGCGATATGCGCGTGTCATCGCGCCCGGGCTGCCGCCGCCGCTGACCTCGCACGCGAACGTGCCAGAACCGCAAAGGCGGCTGCGCGTGGGCGTGCTCTCGCCGGATCTGCGGGCGCACTCGGTAGCGTTCTTTATTGAGCCCTGGATGCGGCATCGCGATCGCGCCAAGACGGAGCTCTTTGCGTATCACACCAATCGCATGGTTGATGGTGTGACGGAGCGCCTGCGCGGTCTGTGCGACCAGTGGCGTGATATGTCGATGGCGAATGACGTTGGTGTGGCGCAGACCATCGCGAACGACGGAATCGATGTGCTGATCGAGCTCTCCGGCCACACGCAGGGGCACAGTCTGGCGGCGCTGCACCTGCGGCCCGCGCCGGTGCAGGCGACGTACTGCGGCTATCCGAACACGACGGGTCTCGCGAGCGTTGACGCGCGGATCGTGGATTCCATCACGGACCCAACGGGATCCGAGGTCTTCGCGACCGAGGCGCTGGTGCGGCTTGATCCGTGCTTTCTGTGCTATGCGCCGCCCCCGAACGCGCCGGATGTAACGCCGCTGCCCGCGGCATCGCGCGGGTTTGTGACGCTCGGATCGTTCAATTCAGTACCGAAGCTCAACGCACGGACGATTGCGCTCTGGTCGCGCGTGCTGGCGCGCGTACCAACGGCACGGCTCGCGCTCAAGGCGCAGAACATGGTGGACGCTTTGCTGCGCGAGGATCTGCACCGGCGCTTCGAGCGCGAGGGAGTTTCGCGCGAGCGCGTGACGCTGATGCTGCCGCCGGAGGGAACGCGCGAGCATCTCGCGTCGTACGCGTCGATTGATATCGGGCTGGAGCCGCTGCCGTATCACGGCACGACGACGACGTGCGAAGCGATGTGGATGGGTGTGCCGGTGGTGACGCTCGCGGGCGATCGTCACGCCTCGCGCGTTGGCGCCTCGCTCCTCTCGGCTGTTGGGCTTGAAGAACTGATCGCAACGAGCGAAGAGGAGTACGTTGAGCGCGTCGCGGCACTCGCGGAAGATGTGGCGCGGTTGGCCGCGCTGCGCGGCGGTCTTCGTGCGCGGATGAGCTCGAGTGTGCTGTGCGACCAGCGAGGATTTGCGGATCGGTTTGATGCTGTGGTGCGTAAACTCTGGCGGGCGTGGTGTGCTCGTGGGTGATTGATTTGGAATCACACCAGTCGGGCTCGCAGCCAGCTTACTGGTGGCACCGGGCTGCAGAACAGGACACACTGGGATCATGGTGGGTCGCCTGTGGATGATTCTGCTGGTGGCGGGCGGCGGGGCCGCGGGTTGTGTCGTGCGCTTTGTTGTTGGTGCCGCGGTTGTGTCGTGGATGCCGCGCGTGGCGGCGGGGTTTCCGCTTGCCACGCTGTGCGTGAATGTGGCTGGCTGCACGCTCGCGGGCGGCCTGCTGGCATGGATCACGCCGCAGGCTGGGGCTGAACATCCGGCGCGGCTGGCACTGATGGTGGGATTTCTTGGCGGGCTTACGACCTTCTCAGCCTTCGCGGTCGAGACACTGGAACTGCTGGAGCGATCGCCCACGCTCGGGTTCGTGTCGGTCGGGCTAAATGTGCTGCTCTCGCTGGCGGGCGTTTGGGCGGGGATGATGGTGGTGCGGTTGGTGGTGGCGTAGCTCAACTTGGCCACGCGCGAGCTGCGGGCGATGATGTGTCTCTTGAGAAAAGAAAACACCCCGGCGCGAGGCCGGGGTGCGGGAGTGTCGTTTGGATGGTCGCGCCGAATAGACGGTTGGACTTACGGGATGATCGCGCCGGTCAGGGCGTGTACCTTCACGCTGCGATCGCGTCCGTTGCCGACGAGCTTGACCTCGTAGATCGGCGTGCCGTTCCGCATGCCGATCTCGGCCTCGCTGACTTGGCCCGGGCGAGCGGCGAGGGCATTGGCCATCGCAGCGCCAAAGCCGACGGGGGTTGCAGAGCCGACCGCGTTTCGCCATAAGGAGACGAGCAGTTGCTCTTGGCTGTCGAGCCCGCCCGACTCACGGCTAACCGCGGTCGTGCCTCGGATGTTGGTCGTGACTTCGATCTCACCCACGCCGTCGGGCTGGGCGGCCCCGACCTCGATCATCGCGCCATAGCGCGACCTCTTGATGGATGCCTCGATGACGGTTGTACCAGTCTCGGTGTTGAGGAGCGCCGTCTCGATGGCCGTTTGGATCGCCGCGGCAGGGCCCGACAGGGGTCGAGCGTTTCCGCCCGGGCCACCGCCGCCCGAGCCGCCGCCGCCCGAGCCGCCACTACCACCACTTCCTCCGCTTCCTCCCGATCCGCCGCCACCGCCGCCGGATCCGCCCGAGCCCTCGGTGCCGCCACCATCGAAGGGAGTCGTTGAAACGTTACCTACCAGAGCGCCGGTGCTCGCGTTGAGCCGGAACTCGCGCCGGTTCGATCCATCGATCAGTTGCACCTTGTAGACGAGCGTGCGCTGCACGAACTCCGGGCGAATGTCGTAGATGCGGCCGTCGGGGTAGCGAGCCATCGCTGCGATGGTTGCGCCGTCGAAGTTCAGCGCCGCGAGGTCCAAGGCGCGCTTGAGCGTGTTCAGCGTGTTGACGTCGCGCACCTTGAGGAGCGAGCGACGGCTCTCGACGACGGTGCCGGTCCGTGCGTTGATCTCAAAGCGGAGCTTCATGCGGCGAGAGGGCACGCCGCCCTCGACGCGATAGACCCAGCGTCCGTCCTCAAGCTTGAGCTGCACGCGCGTGGGAACCAAGCCGACGTTGAGGCGCTCGGCTTCCGCGAAGGCCGCTTGGAACCTAATGAGCTCCGACGCGGGAGGCGGCGCCTGTATTGTCGCAGACGAGTCATCCTGGCCAACTCCCAACGCCACCGGCGTGCCGGACGCCACGACCAACGCTATGAGCCCGAGGAACGCCGCCCTTTGGATCTGCTTCATCAATTGCTCCGGTTGCCCCGTACGCGATTCAAGCAGATGTCAGTCTATTGGATGCCGCTTGCTGTCATGGACTATTTCTCACAAAAGACTCCGCTAACCGGCGATGGCGTCGGCTGCGGAGTTGAGAGGCATGCTTTGAAATTTGTTTAAGTGACTTCTGATGTTGAGTTTATGACTAGTTCGCAAGATTGCTTGCGCGGCCATGCCACTCATTGGGAAATTGCCTCTAACTCTCCCGCCGCCTCATCGACGCGGCGAGGCAGTGGCGTTCGAGGTACCCTCGGCCATGAGCCATGCCGCCCTTGCCGCTTCCGGTCCAGTCACGCCCCTCGCCGCGCAGATCGCCGGCGTCGCGCTCCTCCGCGGCAACTTCACGCTGCGTTCCGGGCGCACGAGCACGTACTACCTCGACAAGTACCTCTTCTCGACGCGGCCCGAGCTTCTGCGTCAGCTTGCGCCGCTCTTTGCCACGCGCCTGCGCGAGATCGAGTCGCGGCTTGGGCTGAAGTTCGTGCGGCTCGCGGGTGCGGAGCTTGGCGGGATTCCGCTCGTGACCGCCGCGAGCTTGGAGACAGGGCTTGCGTGCATCTTCGTTCGCAACCAGAAGAAGGAATATGGCACGAGCAAGCAGCTCGAGGGCGTGCTCAACGCGGGGGATCAGGTCGCGCTGCTGGAGGATGTGGCGACGACGGGCGGCCAGGCGCTGGAGGCCGTGAAGAGCCTGCGCGATGCCGGGGCCAACGTGCGCTGCGTGATCGCGACGATCGACCGTCTTGAGGGTGCGCGAGAGAACGTGGAGAAGGAGGGGCTGGTCTTTGAGTCGCTCTTCACGACGCGGGACCTGGGTGTGACGGGATGAAGAGTCCCGTGCGCGGCGGTGATGCAGCCCGACCGTGACGTAGGGTCTTGCGTTTGCCAAGTGCGGTCGCCGCCTTAAGCGTGAAAGGCCGCGCCCTGCCTTGCGCTCGGGCTGCATGCTTGCCCGCGATTAGCCACTTTCACGAGTTGTCCTGAGCACCCACGAGTTTGGGGGCCCACACATGGAGATACGGCTTGTGCCGCTCGCGCGGTTGCACGGCAGTTGCCGGTTGGGCCGTTGTTGCTCAGTCGCCCGCGACGACGGCGCGAATCTCGATCGCCAGCGTCTGGGCCGCGGCGGCCACGCGCTGATCCCACGGCTTGGCGGCGTCGGTTCGTTCATCGCCCTTCGCGTAGATCACCGACCGGCTCGCCGTCACCAGCACGCCGCTGGTGGCGGCGCTGAGTGCGGCGGGTCGGAGCAGCGCGCGAACGTCCGCCGCGGTGCCGCCCTGCGCGCCGTAGCCGGGCACGAGGAAGACGGCGTTTGGCATGCGTGCGCGGAGCATTGCGCCCTCGCCAGCCTTGGTCGCGCCCACGACGGCACCGACGCTTGAGAGCTCACGCGAGCCGATGCTCGCGGCACCGAGCTCTCGCACGTGGTCGGCCATCATCGCCGCGACGCTGCGTCCGTCGGTGAGCATGTGGGCCTGCACGGCGTCGCTGTCGGGGTTGCTCGTGCGAACCAGCACGAACGCGCCGAGCCCCGCTTCAAGAAAGGGCGTGACGCCGCTGGGGCCGAGGTATCCGCTGACGGTGACCCAGTGCGCATGGGCCCGCACCGCCGCGGCGGCGTAGTGAGCCGCGGAGATGCCGATGTCGCCGCGCTTGAAGTCGAGGACGACGATCATGCCACGCTGCCGTGCCTCCGACGCGACCTCTTCGAGGAGCGCGACGCCCTTCCAGCCGTAACGCTCAAAGCAAGCGGATTGGATCTTGATCGCGGGCGCAAAGGGCGAGACCGCACGCACGACGCCATGACAAAACTCAGCGATCGCAGCGATCGGCTCGTGATGGCGCGAGCGCAGATCGGCATCGAGCGACTCGAGCACGGGATCAAGCCCTACGCAGACGGGCGAGCCCACGCGATCCAGGGCGGCGGCGAGAAGTTCGGCAGGAGAAGTAGCCATGGGCCGAGGGTAGGAGTGGGGGGAGGAAAGTGGTCTCCGTCTGCGGGCGAAGCTGTCAATAGCGGTGGTTCTGTTCTCGTCACTCGACCACTTTGCCACTCGACCACTCGACCACTTCTCCCCCTCCTACCCTCGCAGCGTGCCGCTGCTCCAGGCTGACAATCTTCGCAAGTCGTATGGCGACCGACTGGTCGTTGATTCCGTCTCGTTCCATGTGGAGCGTGCCGAGGTCGTCGGCCTGCTGGGCCGCAACGGCGCGGGCAAGACGACCAGCTTCCGCATGACGATCGGGATGATCGCGCCCGATTCGGGTGGCGCGTCGCGCGTCTTCTTTGATGGGCGTGAGGTGACGGACCTTGCGATGTACCAGCGGGCTCGGCTTGGGATGGGATATCTCTCGCAAGAGCCGAGCGTCTTTGGGCGGCTCACGTGCGAGGAGAATCTACTCGCGATTCTTGAGACGCTCTCCATCGGCCGGCGCGAGCGACACCAGCGAGCCGCGGCGTTGCTCGAGCAGTTCGGCCTCACGCACAAGGCGCGGCATCAGGCCCGCACCTGCTCCGGCGGCGAGCGGCGCAAGCTTGAGATCGCTCGCGCGCTCGTGACAGAGCCGCGGCTCATCCTGCTTGACGAGCCCTTCAGCGGTGTGGACCCGATCGCGGTTGAGGAGCTGCAAAATGAGATCCGGCGGCTGGCGGATCGGGGCATCGCGTTCCTTATTACCGACCACAACGTGCAACAGACGCTGCGTGTCTGCGACCGCGCCTGCATCATCGAGGCCGGGCGGAAGCTGGCGGAGGACACGCCGCGGAACCTGATCAATGATCCTGAGGTGAAGCGGGCGTACCTGGGCAACCTCTTCCGCGGCGATGAGTTTGATGGAGCCACGGGCAGGTCGGCACTCCGGACTGGCAGCCCCTGATCCGCGCTGGCAGGCCGCTTTTTACTTCGTGGTTTTCCATTGGCCGAGGGACTTGAACTACACTCTCATCATGCTCGCGAAGCGCACGACAACTCGTCTTCTCACGCTCGCTCTGATCGGCAGCGCCGCGTTGCTGGTCGCGTGCCGCAGCAAGCAGATGGTGATCACGTCCGATCCGCCGGGCGCAACGGTCACGCTGAACGATGTTGAGATCGGGCGCACGCCGACGACGGCATCATTCACGCACTATGGCGTGTACGACGTGCTGCTGACGCTCGATGAGCATGAGCCGCTGCGGACGGAGGCTCGCGCGAGTGCTCCGGTCTATGACTGGCCGCCGTTTGATCTGATCACGTCGCCGATCCCGGGTGAGACGACGATCCGGTGGCACTTCACGATGCAGCCTTCGCTGGAATCGACGCTGACGCCAGAGCAGCTGGAGGCCGGCCTGCTCGGCCGCGCGAGGGATCTGCGCGGGCAGATTGATGCGCCGAAGTAGCGGGGCGTGCGCTCTCCGGGGGTGTCGTCGCTTTGCTCCTCTACCGTCCTGCTACCAGCGTGAAGGCCTTCGACCTTGAGGAAACGCGCGACGAGTGCCGTGATACTCATCGGACATCGCGACGCTCGTTTACAGCCGCTCAAAGCCTGGCAGCGGGCCCACCAGCGGCAGCGCGTACTCGATGAACGCGCGGCTGACGTTGTTGTGGCCCTGCATGAAGCTTGTGGGCATGTGGCGCGTCTTGGCGGCGACGGCCGAGAGGTCCACGCGCCGGTACGTTGAGATGTAGGGGTGGCCATTGTCCTTGCCGAGCCAGAGATCGGTGCCCGAGCCCTGACGCACGATGGCCACGCTGCCATCCTTGAAGCCTGATATCGCGAGCTGCGCGGCGTATCGCCCACACCGACGCGCTTCGAGGCGATCAACGGGGCTCGCATCGGGCCAGCAGCGCTGCACGTATCCGAAGGTGTCGGCACGCACGCGGGGCGGCTTGCCTCCGGCTGGCGTGAGCTTCTCCTTTAGCAGATCGCCGAGCTGGTCGCCCAGCGCGCCCGAGCCAGAGAGTTGCACGTTGCCGTGGGCGTCGACCTGCGCGTTCTTGATGAGCTTGGCGCCGATGGAGATGCCGTCCCGATCTTGGATTCCCTCGCTCACCGCGATGTGGCAGCGGCCCTTCTTGGAGTAGATCGCGTCCACGTCTGTCACGAAGCGCTCGAGGTCGAAGGCGACCTCGGGGAGATAGATGAGCTGGGGTCCATCGGTGGACTCGCCCGGCTCGAGCGGGTTGAGGTCGCGGTCGTGGCGCCGCGCCAGTGCGCTCGCGGCGGTCAGGAAGCCCGCGTGCCGGCCCATGACCACATTGATCTTGATGCCCGGAAGCGAGATGTTGTCCATGAAGTCGGCCATGCACGCCATGGCGACAAAGCGTGCCGCGCTCGGGAAGCCGGGCGTGTGGTCGTTCTCCATGAGGTCGTTGTCGACAGTCTTGGGAACATGGAAGCAGCGGAGGTCGTAGCCGCTGGCGACGGCACGCTCACGCACCAGGCGGCAGGTGTCGCTGCTGTCGTTGCCGCCGATGTAGAAGAAGTAGTGCGCGTTCTGCTTCTTGCACCCTTCGAGCACGCGCTCGCAGTACGCCGCGTCGGGCTTGTCGCGCGTGGAGCCCAGCCCGGCCGAGGGCGTGAGGGCGAGGCGATCAAGGCGGTCCTGGTGCATGTCTGTCAGGTCGTGGAGCTCACCCTTCACCAGCCCGCGCACGCCGTGCTTCATCCCCAGAATCCGCGGCACGTGCCCGCTGGCATGAAGCCCCGCGCGCAGCCCCTCGATAACGCCAACGAGCGACTGGTTGATGACGGCGGTGGGGCCGCCAGACTGCCCGATGACTGCGTTGCCGCGAATAAGTTCGCCCATGGTTAAAAGCTCCAATGTTGAACCCGGAGCGTACCCCGTCGGGGAGGGCGAGTCCCCCTCACGTGCCTCTCGGACGTTCTTGAGATTACCCAAACTGCCATATCTCGCGCCAGCGCCAAGATTGGCGTCAGATTCAGCACATCCAAGTGGATTTCATTGACACAGAGCTGCCCTTGAGGTATAAAGGAGTGGTCGGGCCGGAAACGGCCGCGCGGGCTGGATGAGAGAGACAAGACATCCCCCAACAATCGAGGTGCTCGCTCCGGTCTTTGCCGGGGTGGTGCGTGTTGTCGGCCCGTGTGGGTTGGCTAAGAGTCAAACGGCCCTGAAAGGGGCCAAGAGAGCAGGAGACAGGACATGACGAAGCTTTTCGCCCTTGTGTTGGTTGCTGGCTGCGCCGCGAGCGCCAACGCGACCGTTCAGTGTTGGAACGAGATCCCCGATGCTGGCGCTTTCACCGTCAACGGCCCGATGGCCCAGGATACCGTCGGCACGGGCTCACTGAGTCAGATCTGCGGCATGGGCGACGGTCCCGACGACTTCGTCGACTCGTACTGCATCTACATCAGCGACCCGGGCAACTTCTCCGCCACCACGGTTGGCGGCGCGAACTTCGACACGCAACTCTGGCTCTTCTCGGCGTCGGGCTTCGGCGTCTCGTTCAACGATGACTCTCAGAACACCGTCCAGTCCACGCTGACAAGCCAGTTCCTGGTCATTCAGCCCGGCCACTATGTGCTTGCCATCAGCCGATATGACGCCGACGCGTTGGGCGTTACGGGCGGTCAGATCTGGAACGATGGCCCCTTCGGCACCGAGCGCACGCCCGATGGCCCCGCCTCAGCCAGCGCCGTTCACGGCTGGAGCACGGGCTTTGGTGCCCTCGAGCAATACACGATCACTTTGACCGGCGCCGAGTACTGCACGGTCCCGGCCCCCAGCGCTCTCGCCCTCATGGGCCTGGGTGGCCTGATCGTCGGTCGCCGCCGCCGCTAAGCCTCCTGAAATTTCGCGCCCCTTTCAAGCCCGCCCCGGCCTCCGGGGCGGGCTTTTGTCTCTCTTAAACCCATCCCATACCGCGGGGTTGCGGTGCGGGCAACTGGGCTTTAGAATGTGACGCCTCCGGTCTGGCCAGTGTGGGCACACTTGTGGAACCGCCCATCGCTCGCCTCGCACGCCGGCCGCACTGTGGAGATCGACTTATGGGCTTCCCAGCTATTCCTGAGATTCTGAAGAAGTCGAACTGGCAGACGGAAAAGGGCAAGTTCGCGAAACTCTTCGCGGGTGAGACCGGCATCGGTGCCCAGATGGACAAGATCAAGGCCGCCGCCGACAAGCTCGATATTGGTAAGCTCAGCGTTGCGCAGTCGTACAAGAGCGATGAGGCTGTCGATCAGGCGATCACGGCTTGCAAGTCGGAGATGATTAAGTGCGCTGCGGTGAGCAAGGAGTGCTATGCGCTGCGTGACATGGCCAAGACGGTCGCCGCGAAGTTCAAGAGCAATCTGCTGATTCCCAAGGCCACCGCGACCCACGTCGCGTCGATTGCCACAGCCGCTGACACGCTTGGCGTTGCGATCAAGAGCTACGACCCGGCCAAAGAGTTTGAGGCGGCGAAGCAGAAGGTCGCGACAACCGCCGCGATGCAAGAGAAGATTCTGAAGGAGGGCTTCGCCAGGTGTGTCACGGCGGTCAACAGCGTCAAGGGTGGGAAGGCAACC
>JBBQGR010000022.1:0-14835 GCA_038323185.1 Phycisphaerales bacterium
CCGCCGCTGCTCCATGGAGTTGTAGAGTGCGAGCATGATCGCAACCGCGCTCGAGATCAGCACCACCACCGCAACCGCGAAGAAGAGCGTGTCGATGTTGCGCACGATCCGGAAGAGCTTGTCGATCTCCTGCCGCGGCTGCGCCACCACGATCGTCGGATCGCGTCGCAACTGATCGAAGACCTGCGGCAGGTTCGAGGCCACATCGCTCCCCTCCCGCGTCACCAGCCGCAGGTACATCCCGGTGATGAGCCGGTCCGCGGGCGTGAGGTCCGCCTCGGTCGTGGGCGGAATCTCTGCGCCCGCCGCACGCTCGCGCTTCTCGTGCGCGTGGATGATCCAGGTGCTGTTGAGGTCGGTGAACATCGCGCGGTCGTGGCTGCCGCCGGTGGGCTTGAGGATGCCAACGACGGTGTACGTGAACTCGTTGTGCACGTTCTCGTCGTGGTCGTGCGCTTCGCCTTCCTTCTCGCCTTTGGCATCCCCAGAGGCGTGCATTCCGTGCGTCAGGTGCAGCTCGCTCCCGACGGTCAGCCCGCTCTGACGCGCGGCCTGCGAACCCAGCACGACCTCGAATGACCGCTCGAAGAAACGTCCTTCGCGCAGTGCCCAGGCCTCGCCCGGATTGGGCCGGAACTTCGTGAAGAACTCCGGCGCGGTCGCCATGACCGCAACCCCCTCGAAGTTGTCGCCGATCTGCGTCGGGATCACGTACGCGAAGGGCGCCGAGCGCGCGATCTCCTCGTACTTCGCCCACGTCATCGCACGCCGCGGCGGGTTCGCGTAGAAGATGCCGTTCAGCACCGCCACCAGCGCGCTGTCATCGGCCGAGACCATGAGGTGCATGTCCCCCGAGCCGCGCTCGAAGGCCTTCTGCCCCGCCCCTCGCATCGTGAGAAGCACGAGCATGAGTGCGACCGCGATGCCCACCATCAGCACCGTCGTGATTGTTGAGAAGAGGCGGGCGCGAAGGCTTCGGAAGATGATGGTCCAGTCGTTCATACGAGCCTCCGATCGTCCGCGATACGCGGCGCGCTCGAAAGCTCCGTCAGCGACTCGCGCCGGGTGAACCGGGCCGCCATGGATGGATCATGGCTCACGCAGAGCAGCGCCGCCCCCTGCTCGCGGCAGACGCCCTGCACAAGTTCCATCGCCACGCCAGCGTTCTCGGGATCAAGGCTCGCCGTCGGCTCGTCCGCGAGCACGAGCGCCGGGCGGCACGCCAGTGCCCGCGCCACCGCCACGCGCTGCTGCTGCCCCACGCTCAGCCGCTCCACCAGCGCACCCTCCCGCGCGATGCCGAGGCGCTGGAGGAGCGCTCGCGCCCGGGGCGCATGCTCCTTGGTTGGCACGCCGCCGAAGTAGAGTGCGCTCATCACATTCTCCAGCGCGCTGAAGCCCACAAGCAGATTGAACGTCTGGAAGATGACTCCAACCCGAGCGCCCCGGAAGCGATCTCTCGCGGCACCGCGCAGCGCGTGGATGTTCTGCCCATCGATCTCGATGCTTCCCGTCGCCGGGTCCATCAGGCCCGCGACGAGCGAGAGGAGAGTGCTCTTGCCAGCGCCCGATGAGGCCGTCAGGAGCATCTGCTCGGCCCGAGCGAGTTCGAGCTGCGTCAGCGAGAGTGTCCAAGGGGCCACGCCGACCTCATCGCCCTCCGAGCGCGGATACGTGTACTTCAGCCCGCGGATGAAGAGCGCGGGTGGCGAGGCGGGGTTGGGTGCCGCCGCCGCGGCGGGGGCAGGTTCCGAGAGTGTGGGAGTCATGAGTGCGAAACAATACACCGCGGCGCAGTCATGCGCCGCGGTGCTCAGGATTATCAAGGAGCCTCCCGCGAGAGAGCCGCAGCTGGGCTCTCAACTCGCGCGGGCTGCCGATTCAGCGGCGACGGCGTGAGGCCGCCCCGCCCAGGGCCAGCAGAGCCAGCACCGTCGCGCCCGGCGCAGGGATGTTGGCCTCGGCCCAGTCAAATGCCGCGTCCTGCGTCGCATCGTCCGCGTTCTGGCTCCACAGGATCCAGACCGGATCGCTCGTCGTCGCGTTGTTGGCGAAGAACTCCAGCTCGACGAGGTAGACACCGTCGAGGGCCGGTGGGCCCAGCGTCCACGTCGGGTGCTCGTGGAACTCGCCATCTGGCTCCACCGGCAGGTTCATGCCGAACGACAGCACGTCCGTTGCTGGAGAGGTCGCCGAGAGCGTCGCGTACTCGGCGGTGAAGGACCCGCCCAGGGCCGAGAAGTCAGTTCCGTTCCAGACGCGGGCGGCCTGGCGGAAGTTGAAGGCAACGAAGCCGTTGGGATCGAACCCGCCGACGAGGGACTGGAAGCCGGGCTCGGCCGCGACGTTGGGAACGTCTTCGCCCAGCGTGGCGATGAAGACGCGCTCGCCACGCGTGATCTCAAGGCCGTCCTCAGAGATGCGGCCCACCTCGATTCGGCCGTTCACGATCTCAAGGAAGACGTCGCCGCTGGGACCGTCCGCGGCGGCAACGCCCGCGATCCCACCCACACCCGCGGCCGCGATCAAAAGTGCAACAAGGCTCTTCTTCATCTCAGACACTCCATTCTCTTAGGGTTGTGCCATCGCACACCCAATCTCTGCGGCACCAAACACATCCACCCTTCGCGACGCGATGCCAACTCGCCACGGGGGAGACAAGAAACACCGATTCAGAAGGGGCACGCACCCGTGACGACGAACTGCGCCAGCAGCTGCGCGTCGGTCAGGTCCGCGTTCTCGTCGAGGTTGAGATCACCATCGAGCCAGCCTGGCTCGGGCGTAAGCAGCCCGACAAAGACCTGCGCCATCTGCTGCGCGTCCGTCAGGTCCACGTTCTCATCCTGGTTGAAGTCGTAGTCGCAGCTTGGCCCGCCCCCCTCGCCAGCGAGGTTCGTCCTGACCCAGTCCGCCGCAGCAATAACGGAAGCCTCGTCGGCTTGGTTATCGAAGATGATCCAGAAGGGCTCGCTCGCTGCGATGCTGCTCTGATTGCTGAAGATCTGGAGCGTCAGGAGGTACACGTCCCCGGCCGCCGGCGCCAAGCCGCCTTGAGCATCAACCAGCGTGTACTCAAGGTGCCGGTGCCACGTTCCGTTGCTCCCGACCGCAAGCGTGAACCCTTCCACTGTCTGCGCGGTCGGCGGCGTCACGACCAACAGCGTTGAGAAGGAAATCTCCATCGCCTCGGAAGAGACCTCTGCGAAGTCCGAGCCGTTCCACTCGCGCAGCGCGTCCATCACGCGGAAGCCGTTCCGGCTCGGGAATGGGAACGTGCCCACCTGGCAGTCAAACCCAGGGTCGGACGTGAAGTTCGAAAAGCTCCGCCCCATCTCCGCGACGAAGACCCGGTTGACCCCCGCGCCAAAGATGCCGGTCCTGATCTGTCCCGCTTCCAGCGAGAGCTCGATGTCGCCAGTGTGCGGCTGCGCCATTGCAATCCCGCCGAGCGAGAGCATCGCGCCCATTCCCGCAACGACGCTCGCGCGGCCGATACCGCTGGTCCGACGCTGATTGATCATCATGGCTTTACTCCTGCACGCGCAACCAGCGGCCGCGCGAGTGCTGACTAGAACGAAATCTCGGGATTGAAACGGTTCTTTCTCTGGTCCACGTACACCTGCTCGAAGGCCTCTATCCGCGCGTGCCCATCCAGGAACGAGTAGTTCGACCTCGCGCCGCCCGTGCGCGCCTTCCCACCCCACTTACCGGTGTTCATCGAGTCCGCGGCGGTCACCGGTGCCCGCACCGCGCTCCCGAAGTTTTCAACATGCACGTGGTCCGAGACCGCAAAGCCGGGCTCGTCCCCCGCACCAGCCCCCACCTCCGTCATCAGCAGGAACTGCACCGTCCCCGTGGGCGACGGGACCTTCTCCACCCGATCAAATGGCTCGCGCTCCGACAGCCCCGGCCCATAGGTCCGCGAGAGATAGTTGTTCATGCCGTAGCTCGTGCGCCGGAACGCGCCCGCCACCGGCCCGCGCCCGCCATCGCGCGCGAGCCAAAAGAGGCTCGTGTCACCAGGACTGCGCAGCACCGGCGGCACCGAGTAATCCTCCGCCGGTGCCGACGCATCGAACTCCTTGGGGAACGAGCCGATGTACGCGCTCAGCGTGAAGACAAAGGACAATCGCGGATCCCCGCCGCCACCGTGCGGCAGGCCGACATCGCACAACTGCCCCTTGAAGTCGTCCGCATATGCCAACTGTCCCATCTGGATCGAGCGGACGTTCGCAAGGCAGACCGTCTGCCGCGCCGCCTGCCGCGCCTTGCCCAGCGCAGGCAGCAGGATCCCAATCAGAATCGCGATGATCGCGATCACAACAAGCAACTCAATCAGCGTGAAGCCGCTCCGGCTAGCCCGCCAGTTAGCTCGCCACGCCGCGGCGAGTCTTCCTCGTCGTACATCTTCAACCCGCGCCGCCGCAGATCCGCGTGCGATCAGTGTGACATGCATGTGATGGCTCGTGAGTGCACGCCGCGTCCGCTTCGCGAACGAGGGCGCCAGCGACCCCGCCGAAGTAAATCGGGCAGGTCGCGACGAAGGCCGATGAGAGATAGCAGACGTTGCGAAGCAGTGGGAGAGTCACGACACTGGCGTGACACATGCGTGGCGACAACTCGGGGCGCGTTCAGCACGCCACAGCATCGCCATCACACCAGCCGAGGTGGTCCACGCTCGCGAAAGATGCGCGCCGGCCGCACGGAAACCGGCAGCGGCCTCACCTCCGCCTCCGGCAGATTGGCTCGCCCCTCGCGCAGCGCGAGATCCGCAACGCCCAGCAGCGCAAGGCCAGACTTCACCAGCGCCAGTTGCAGACACACGCCGCAGTCGTGCTCGGGAACTTCAGGTGCGTGGTCTGACTTCCCCTCCCGCGACTCGTTCGCATCACCATGGCTCGCGGTTAGCGATGCCAGCCTTGATGGCTCATGAGCACCGTGGTCCGAGCACCGATGGCCGCACGGCGGGGAAGGCAGTTCGCGAGCCTCGCCGCTCATCACGACGGACGCATGGTCAACGTGCGAGTGCGCGTGAAGGGCCGGCAGCAATCCAACCAGAGCCACCGCCGCCACAACGAGCGCGATCACCGCCATCGCGAGCGGCGACGCAGACCGGTCCTCAAAAGATTGAGAGTGAGTTCTCAACACCAACATCATGGCACACAACCACGATTTGTCAAGCCCTCGCTGACGCTTCGCGAACGCTAACGCGATTTTTATGAAGCAATAGGAGCTCGGAAGCCGGGCCGTGCGCGGTTCATCATCACGCCAGCACTCCGCGGCGTTCGGCTCAGCCAATCTTCGCGGGCAGTGGGATCGGCGGGGCTTCCGCAGAGATCAGCCCTGCGGCGATCGCGATGCGGGCCAGCTCCACCCGGTTCGCGACCCCAAGCTTCTCGCCAAGGCTCACGCGATGCCACTCAACGGTCTTGACACTCCGGTCCAGCCGCTTGGCGATGTGTGCCGAGGAGAGTCCAAGGCCGATCAGCCGCAGGATCTCAAGCTCGCGCTGCGTGAGGTGCGCAAGGTGTCCGCGGTCGTCAATCCGGGCCTTGATGTCGCCGTTCATCATGCCCACCTGTCCATCCGGGGGCGACGCGAGGCGAAACGTCACAAGTAGCCGCGCCGAAGTGCCGGTCCCACTCAGGCCGCGGAACGTTGCCCGCATCAGTCGGCCGCGCACCATGCCCGTCACCGTCACCGGCTTGGCCGAGTTGGCCGCCTCCGAACCGATCGCGAGTCGATCGCGAGCCAGATCTTCACCCAGGAACTCACCCAGTAACTTGCCCGCAACCACCGCCGTTGGCGGCAAACCCAGCAGCGAAAGTGTCGCGGAGTTCGCAAACTCGATCACGCCCGTCCCGTCCATCACCATCACCGGCGCTCCGGTGTCCTCCGCCAGAGCCGAGAAGAAGACTTGGTCACGCACGAGCGGTTGGGCCCGGGCCGGAAGCGTGGGAGAGAGCGAGACTGAGGGAGTTAGAACGGTTGCCATGGCAAGTGCCCCTTGTGTCCGGAAACTACCAGCCGGTTGGGTTAACAAACTTCGCCCCTCGCATCACTTGGTTCATGCCCAAGCGACCCGTGGATTCACCCAAGGGCCCTAGCGTTCGAACATCGATGCTGAAACCGGCGCAGGAGATACAGGCCCCGCCAACCTAGCAGCCACCTTTAAGCCCCGATAGGCCCTTGATGCCCCAACTGACCTGCGGGTCCTCTTGCCGATTCACGAGATACGCTCCAAGCTCAGATGCAAGACTCCCGATCCTCCATTCCCATCGACGAGCCCATCCAAACCGAATCTGTCGAGTCCTCGCGTTGGCGCGGCGGCGTGGGTGGGGCCGATGTTCCAGACTTCCTCTCCGGCCCGCGCTCACGCCGGGCCGAGGCATGGCGCATTGTGCGCATCGCTGCGGAACTCATCCGTGGATTTCGCCGCCTGCACTTCGTCGGCCCTTGCATCACCGTCTTCGGCTCGGCCCGGTTCAAAGAAGGGCACCTTCACTATGAGCTCGCGCGCGAGATGGGCCGCCAGATCGCGGGCATGGGCTTCACGGTCATGACCGGCGGCGGCCCGGGCATCATGGAAGCCGCCAACCGCGGCGCCCGCGAGGCTGGCGGCCGGTCCATCGGCTGCAACATCGTCCTGCCGATGGAGCAGAAGCCCAACCCCTACCTCGACACCTTCGTGGACTTCCACTACTTCTTCGTACGCAAGGTCATGCTCGTCAAGTACAGCCACGCCTTCGTCGTGATGCCCGGCGGCTTCGGCACGCTCGACGAACTCTTCGAGGCCGCGACGCTGGTGCAGACCGGCAAGATCACCAACTTCCCCATCGTCCTGATGGGCGTTGACTACTGGAAGCCGCTGCTGGACTTCATCAGGGATCGCCAGCTCGCCGCGGGCACGATCAGCCCCGAGGATCTGAACCTCCTGCCCCTCACCGACGATCCCGACGAGGCGATGAGCATCATCCGGCGCGAACTCCAGCGGGCCGCGGCGGCGTACAAGCCCCCGCCGCGCAAGCGCTGGTGGCTGGGCGAGCACTAGCAGGCCGCGATCTCAAAGTACCCGTGTGCTGCGCGGATAGCTGCCCAGGACAAAGAGCTCCTGGCAGTGCGCCCGTGCCCCGTGCAGCGCCTCCACCATCCGCGGCTCGCTCGCATGCCCCTGTGCATCGACGAAGAACGTGTACGTCCAGTTGGTCTTGCGCGCGGGACGCTTATCAATGTGCGTGAGGTTCACACCCGCCTTGTCAAACTCGCGCAGCACGCCCACGAGTGCGCCCGGCTTGTCGAGCGTCGCGAACATGATGCTCGTCTTGTCGTCGCCACTCGGCCGCCCCGCCTGGCGCGAGAGGATGAAGAACCGAGTCACGTTGTCCACGTCGTCCTCGATCTCCTCGAAGAGGATCGGCACGTCATACAGCTCACCCGCCAGCGTGCTGCCGATCGCCGCGTCCGCGCACGTGTCCAGACCCTCTTTGCGCGCGAGCTCCGCCACCATCTGCACCGCGCGCGACGACGACGCCGCGGGGATCAGCTGCGCCTGCGGATACTGCGTCGCGAGCCAGCGCCGGCACTGCGTGAAGACCTCGGGCTTTGAGTGGATCCGCGCCACGCGGCTGGGCGGGCAGCACGCCAGCAGCGTGTGATGCACCGCGATCTGCACCTCCGCGTAGAGGCTCAACTTCCCCGCGTGCGCGACCAGCCCGTCGAGCGTCTCGGCGATCCCGCCGTGGATTGAGTTCTCAATGGGCACCAGCCCATAATCCACGTGCCCCCGCACCACCTCTGTGAAGACCCCGTCGATGGTGCGCAGATCCTCAAAGTCCACCGACGAGCCGAACTGCCTCGACGCCGCGACATGCGAGAATGATCCCGCCGGCCCCAGGTACCCAACGCGGATGCCGCGCTCAAGGACGAACGAGCCCGACATGATCTCGCGAAAGATCGCCTCCATCGCGCGAGCCGGTAGCGGCCCGGCGTTCATCGCATGGATCCGCTCCAGCAGGTTCGCCTCGCGGTGCGGCGCGTAGATCGGAAGTCCAAGCCGGCGCTTCACTTCACCCACCTCGCCCACCACGCGTGCACGCTCTCCAAGAAGCTCCACGAGCCGCCGATCGACATCATTAATCTTTTCGCGCAGAGGCGCGAGCGGATCGGCGCTCTTGTTTGTCTGGTCAGACTTCGTCTGGTCTGACTTCGGCTGGTCCGATGGTATTGGCGTCGGTTGGGTGCTCATGTGCGGTCCTTCTATCGGCATTCGGGCCGTTCCAGCCTCGCCCGCACGCCCAAAGCCCAGAGCCACGCGCCCTCAAATCTAAAGTAACGACCACTAAATCCCGGACGCAAGCACACCTGATATTCTCGGCCGTCCCTGAAGATCGCCCCCTTCGGGCCGCTTCCGGAGCCAGCGTTGGGAATCTCGTTCCATGAGCCTTCTTCCGAGCATCCACGACGAGGACGAGAGCTTCAACGCTGGCATGAAGTGGGCCGCGATCGTCGGCACGCTGCTCCTGCTGCCGCTGATTGTCTTCTTCCAGCACTTCCTCGGCACGCTGCGCGGGGCGACGCTCTCGCGCCCGCTCAATGAGATCTCAGCCAGCGAGGTCGCGCGCGATCCCGAGATCTCCGACCTCGTCCTCACCAGCAAGTCAGTCCTCAAGGGCGCGTATTTCGAGGTCATGGACTGGGAGGACCATTCGGAATCCCGCGCCCCTCTCGGGCGGCACGGCGACCCTGACGCCATCCAGTCCACCGTCGCAGCGCTGGACGCGATGGCCATGACCCGCGTGGACCGCCTTCGCGTCGCGATGGTCGTTGGTGAGTTGCAAGGTCCCGAGGCCGCGCTCGACCGCGTCCAGCAAGTCAGGCGCGAGTCCATGGAAGGCGGCGCACTCGCGACCGAGGCCCAAACGCTGGAGCGCTACTACGCCGCCGCCGCGATGGGACGCACCACGCCAATCGAGCCCGACGCCGCCACATCGCTCATCGCGCGCCACGGCTGGTTCGGGCGCCTCGCGGCCGCGTTCGATGATCCACCAGGCTCCTCTGATCGCGAGCGCGTCCTCGGTGGCTACGGCCCGCTCATCGCCTTCCTCGCGGCCCAGGCTCTCGCCGGTTTTCTCGCGTTCGTCGCTGGCCTGGGTGCCTTCGGCCTTCTGGTCTATCGCATGCGCACCGGCCTCACGACCTTCCGCATGCTTGAGACCTCCGTCCCGCGCATCATCATGCTTGAGACCTTCGCCTGCTTCCTCTTCGCGTTCTTCATCGTCCTGATGGGCGGCGTCGTCTTCATTGGCAGCACCGGCCTCACCAGCGTCGTGATCTCCGAGATGCTCATGTGGTCCTGCGGCCTCGCACTCCTCTGGCCGTTGGCTCGGGGCGTCTCCTGGGCCGATCTCAGCGATGAGCTCGGCCTCTCCCTCGGCGAAGGAGTCCCCAAGGAGCTCCTCGCGGGCGTGCTTGGATACCTCGCGGGCCTGCCGCTGATCCTGGTCGTCGCGCTCATCGCTGGTGCCGTCGAGCGCGCGATCATGGGCGAGCAAGCCGGCCCCGAAGGCTTCCCCATGTTCCAGACGCCGCTGGCCGGGAGCTGGGCTGGCCTCATGATCGGCGCGGTGGGCTCCTGCCTCTGGGCACCGCTCGTGGAGGAGGCCCTCTTTCGCGGCGCGCTCCACAGCTATCTCCCCGCCTGGATGGGCGTGCTCGGCCGCTGCCTTCTCGTGGGCGCGATCTTCGGCCTCATCCATCCTTACTCACCCGCTGGCATGATCCAGGTGGGAGCCGCGGGCGTGGCCTTTGGATTCCTGCGCGAGTGGCGCGGCTCCCTCATCGCACCCATCACCGCCCACTTCCTCCACAACGCCACGATCACAGCAACCACGATCGCGATCGTCTCGATGCTCGACTGAGCCGTGCCCTTCTGTTCCTCGCGATTCCTTCCCGCTTGCCACCGGTTTACACTCTCTCCACATGCTCCGCCTGATCCATCTCCTGCTGGTCCTCCCCCTGAGTCTTGGGTCCATCTCCGCCGCGCAGCAGCCCGCCAAGCCGCCCGCCGGCCCCATCACACTCCGCGTTGCGACCTTCAACCTCGAAGACGTGCGCACGACGGACCTGAAGGACGCCACCCAGCCGCGCCTCCGCGCACTCGCCGAGGTCATCCAGCGCCTCCGCCCCAACATCATCCTCCTCAACGAGATCGCCTACGACAGTGAGAGCACCACCGCCTCAGGCTCCAGCGGCCAGAACGCGCAGCGCTTCGTCGACCGTTACCTCCATCATCCACAGCTCGAGGGCACGCCCGCGCTAATCCGCTACCGCGTCTTCGTCGCACCTTCCAACACGGGCGTCGCCTCGGGCTTTGACCTCAACAACGACGGCGTCATCACCACGACCTACCCAACGCCGCCGCCATCCGACGAGCTCGGCACGCCCTCGCCGCAGACCGCCGAGGGCCGCGCCTTCGGCGAGGACGCGTGGGGCTTTGGCACCTTTCCAGGCCAATACGCCATGGCACTGCTCGTGGACGAGCGACTCGAACTCCTCACAACGCAGGCCCGCACCTTCCAGAAACTCCCTTGGGACTACATGCCAGGTGCCTACCTCCCGATGTTTCCATCACTCGCACCCAACGTGCCCGCCCTTGCTCCCACCCTTGACCCCGTCACTGACTCTTCAGGCGCGACGATCCAACCAAACACAATCGCTCCAACCATTCCAATCACAACAGACCCGACCAGCCCGGCCCCAACCAATCCAGCACCGCCCACGCCACTCGCGCCCGGCGCACCCTGGTACTCCGACGAAGAGCGTGCCCTCATGCGCCTCTCATCAAAGAGCCACTGGGACGTGCCGGTCAAGCTCTCCAACGGCACCGTGCTCCATCTCCTCTGCTCCCATCCAACGCCGCCAGCCTTCGACGGCTCCGAGCTCCGCAACAAGAAGCGCAATTACGACGAGATCCGCTTCTGGGCCGACTACATCAACCAGCAATCATGGATCGTCGACGACGCGGGCATCGCCGGCGGCCTGATCGACTTCGCCTCCTTCATCGTCCTCGGCGACCTCAACGCCGATCCCGATGAAGGCAACTCGTTCAAGGACCCCATCGGCACGCTCCTCAAGCCGATCCGGCGCATCAACATGGACGCCGCACCAACCAGCAACGTGCAACTCCCTCGCCTCGATCCCGACGACACCGCGATGTTCGGCCTCCGCGTTGACTACATCCTCCCCTCTGCCGACCTCGAGATCCGCGCGAGCGGCGTCTGGCGGCACCCGCCCACGCTCGCCCCCAAGCCCGGCACCTTCCCCAGCGATCACTTCCCGGTCTGGCTCGACCTCATCGTCCCCGCCCCGGGCGCGCGCTGAGTTCCGGAAGGCTGCTCTCGAGCGCTCCAGCAAACATCCGACCATCAGCGAGGACTTTTTTCCCCTCTTTCCACCTCCAATCCTCGCTCTTCTCGCGCGCTGGCGCCCGATTCCGCCCCGCCCGACTACCATCCAACCCGCTCATTCCTGCGAAACCAGATATGGGAGCGGCGTGCGCACTCTTTCGGGTACCGTTCCGGAGCTTCTCTTGGATCAGACTGCGTCGATCAACTCGGCAAGCCTTGACGCCGCGGGACCGGCCAGCATGGCCAGCGCGCTGATCGAGGCCACCAAGCCGGGCATCACGCGCCTCGTCACCACCACCGCGATGGTCGGCCTCGCGATGTCGGTAGCGGTCCGGCCCTGGACGCTCAGCCAGCTCCTGATCGCCGCGTCTGGTGTGCTCGTCGGCACCGCCCTTTCCGCCTCGGGTGCGAACGCCATCAACCAGTCGATGGAACACCGGCGCGATGCGCTCATGCATCGCACGATGCGCCGCCCCATCCCCAGCGGCCGCACCACTCCCGCGCAAGTCCTCATTGCTGGCGTCATCCTCAGCACCATCGGAGTCGCGCTCCTCTGGTTCGTCTGCGGCATCGTCCCCGCGGCCGTGTCGCTCGCGTGCGTCCTCTCGTACGTTCTGATCTACACGCCCCTCAAGCCCATCACGACGCTCGCCACGTTTGTCGGCACCCTCCCCGGCGCACTTCCGCCGCTGATCGGCTACTCCGCCGCGGCAAGTGTGTCCGCCGCGTCGAGCGTCGAAGGGCTCTCGCCCTGGCACTCGCTGCTTGAGCCGCTGGGCATCTCGCTCGTCGTCCTGATGTGCGTCTGGCAGGTGCCGCACTTCCTCGCGATCGCGTGGATGTACAAGGATGATTACATCCGCGGCGGATACCGAGTCCTGCCCGCCATCGACCAGAGCGGGAGCTGGACCGCCGCGACGATTGCGCTCTGGAGCGTGGCGCTGCTTCCCGCAACGCTTCTTCCCGCGGCGGTCGCCCCGCAGCTTCTTGGCCTCCCATACATCACGCTCGCAACGCTCTCGGGCCTCATCTTCATCGCGCTCGCGGCAAAGCTCCTCGCCTCGCGGGATCGCGCCGCCGCGCGGCGCGTCTTCTTCGCGTCGATCATCCATCTGCCAGTGGTGCTGGTCGCGATGGTCTGCGAAGCAATCCTCCGCGCGATCTGAGGCAGGTCCATTCCAGATCTCGCCGAACTTCTTACCTCCGTGTGTCTCGGCTGGGCTCGGTGTTCTCCGTGTTGAAACCAGATATACCTCTCGCGCAGTCTTCACGTGCGAGCACGGAGCGGCTTCCATTCAAAGCACTTGGGCGTCAGCGTTCCGATCAGCCCCGCGTGCTTGAATGTGCGTGTCCGCGGCGCGTCCGTCGCGATGGCTCGCAGAATCGCTCCGAGCGTGCGTCGGGGCAGTGTGAGCTGGGGGTCATGTGCGGCGCGGCGTGCGGCCAGCAGGACAGCCTCGCATGCGACCAGCGGGCCTGCGAGTTTCAGCTTCGTGAGCGGGATGGCGCTGCTTCGCACGAGTGCGTTCGCTCGGCGATGCACCAGGCGCTGTGCCTGCTCGATCGCCGCCGCCGCGTCGGTCGCGTGCGCGTGGACTGCGGGGTTCAGCCGCGCGAGGATCGGCACGACTTCCTGGCGGAGCGCGCTGCGCAGCCTCGTCGCATCGGCGTTGGTGGCGTCGATCGCGGGCTCGTACGCCGCGCTCGCGCAGATGCGTTCTGCGTCCGCGCGCGTCACGCCGAGCATGGGGCGCACGAGCACGACACCGCCACCAAGCCCGCGCGAAGCGCGAATCGCGCGCAGGCCCCGGAGGCCGCTGCCGCGCAGCAGACGCATCAATACCGTCTCAAGCTGATCGTTCCCCTGGTGCCCGGTCGCGACGTAGCGGCAGCCGTGCTTGAGTGCCAGCTCGCGCAGGGCGGCGTATCGGCCGCGGCGCGCGTTGGCTTCCGCGTTCCCCTTGAGCGAGCGCACGCACGCGACTCCCTCAACGAACTCAATACCCAGACGCGCCGCGAGCGCCTTGGTCCGGTCGCGGTCCGCGAGCGCCTCGCGCGTGGGCCTCAGGTCATGCACGATGTGCGCGAGCACGATGCCAGCTCGCGCGCCGGCGCTGCGCCCCGCCAGCGCGAAGGCCAGGGCGGCACTGTCGGCCCCGCCCGAGCAGGCCACCAGCGTCCGGCGCGCCGCGTCGCGCTCCGCTGGCCCGCCCGTGAGGCACCGCCACGCCGCGGCGATCACGCGGGCCGCCGGATCGGCGCGAACTCCAAAGCTGGGGCGAGTGCGGGTCACGATCCGATAGTATCGAAAAGGTCGACGGCACCGGAGGATCCGGCGCAGTCGCCTCGCGGGCCACTCGGGAGATCGAATCGTGCAGACGACGGAGTCGTCACAGAGTCCTTCGGCCGCGCCACCTGGCGTCGCACTGGTGCCATCGCCCGGCTCCATCTCGCTTGTGCCGTGGCAGTCCACCGGCGGAATGATCTCGCTCGCAGCGGTCATCATCGGCGGCGGCCTCGTCTTGCTCGCCCGCTTCAAGCAGCGCCGAGCAAACCTCGCGCGCGCGGCTCGCCGGGACCCGCTTGTCCATCCGGACCATCCAAAGCACTCGGACCATCTGGTCAGCCGCGCCGTGTCCAAGCAGTCCGCGACCACGATGTCCGCAGAGGTTGACGCGGCCCGCGCCGCGGCGAGTGAGCTGCGACAGCTCACCGACGAGCTCGCGTCGATCCTCGACATTAAGAGCCAGCACCTCGAGTCGCTGATCGCTCGTGCCGACACGCAGCTCGCGCGGCTTGAGAAGGCCGCGCAGCGCGCCCAGCCCGCCATCTCGTCGCACGAAGCTACTTCGTTTGCCGAGGCAAAGCCACGCCCCGCATCGATTGCGCCGAGTTCGTCACACGCCGAAGTCCATCGACTCGCCGACCAGGGTCTCACACCAGTCGAGATTGCGCGGCAGATCGGCAAGCCCACGGGAACAGTTGAGCTGATCCTGAGCCTGCGCCGAGCCGCGGCACGCTGAGGCTGGGGAAGTGGTCGAGTGGTTGAGTGGCCGAGTGATTGAGCGAAGGGGCGCGCGCGAGCGGCGCGTGGCGTAGCCTCGCACGACTCCAGTGCGTGCCGATCCCACTTCTCGGCGCTTCTGCTGCTCATGACCTCTCCTTTCAAAGCTTCTTCGTTTCGTGCCGCCTCGCACCGCAAGCGTCCGCAAGCCACGCGATTCCGATCGCTTCGCACCGCCCTGATTTCTCCGACCCTAGTGCCCAGTGCCTTCTCGCCTCTTCCTGCACTCCGTGGTGAAAATTCAGGCCGCGACTGCTGCCGCTACGCGACTGCGGCGCTGAGTGCGATGATCTCGAAGGCCGCGTGTGCCGCGAGGAATGCGGTGTTGCCCGAGACGTCGCGGTCGGGCAGGACTTCGACGACATC
>JBBQGR010000023.1:0-14668 GCA_038323185.1 Phycisphaerales bacterium
AGTGCTTTCTCGCCACAGCCTTGGCGAGGCTGGCGGCGGCGACGTTGATCTCGCGGCAGCGGTCCTGAAGATCAAACTCCGCCAGCACGTGCGGCATGCCGCCGAAGGTGCAGGTTTCGAGGACGTCCGCCCCGGCGATGAGGAAGGACTCGTGAATCTCGGAGATGACGTCTGGCCGCGCGAGGACCAGAACCTCCGGGCAGTTCTCCTTGCCCCAGAAATCTTTCTCGATGTCGAGCGGGAGCGCGTGCGTGGCGGTGCCCATCGCGCCGTCAAAGATGATCGGCTTGCGGGCGAGGGTAGCGAGGAAGAGGCTGGGCATGGGCGGCGTGTCCTGGCTTGGCGTCGCGAGGTGTGGACCCCGAGGCGTGCGGTAAAGGCGACTCATCGATCGCGCCGCGAGTCGCACCCGCTGAGCACGCAAAAGGCCAAAGTCCCGAGAATCGCGTGCTGCCAGGGCCGACTTCCACGGCGTGATCCTACAAACGAAGACATGTTTGAACCGAGCTTAGACCGGGCAAGAAATGTCCATCCATGTATCCGGATGAACGGATAAACATAGGCAAGGGAGCGGTTTGTGTCAATCTTAGGGGTGTGACGCGGGGCGGCCGCGTCGATGGCGTCGAAAGACGGCTCAGCCATCGATGAACGTCGCGGGGGCGAAAGTCGTCGCTGCTATCCTGACCGGATCGCCGGATGGTGAGTGGCTTTGGGGCCGGCCGCGGGCGGTGAGGGGGTTGAGGTTGTTGGGGGTGCGGGGGGTGTGGGAGACTCGCTTTTGCACGCTCGCAAGCCCGCAGTTGGGTTCATCTTCGCGACGCTGCTCCTCGATGTGATCGGGTTCGGGCTGCTCATTCCGGTGGCGCCGAGGTTGGTGCAGTCGCTGATGAATGACGGTGCGGGAGGGACGGAGGCGCAGGCCGCGTGGTACTACGGCGTGCTCATCGCGACGTACGCGGCGATGCAGGTGCTCTTCGCTCCGATCCTGGGTGCGCTTTCGGATCGGTTTGGGCGGCGGCGTGTGCTGCTGGTGGCGCTGCTGGGTTCGGGGCTTGATTACTTCGCGATGGCGTTTGCGCCAGCGTTGTGGGTCCTGTTTTTGACGCGGGCAATCAACGGGATCTCGGGAGCGAGCATCACGGTGTGCACGGCGTACATCGCGGATGTGACGCCGCCGGAGAAGCGGGCTGCGGCGTTTGGGCTGGTGGGCGCGGCGTTTGGACTTGGCTTCATCATCGGGCCGGTGCTCGGCGGGTTTCTTGGCTCGATTGACATCCACCTGCCGTTCTATGTGGCGGGAGCCGTGACGCTGGTGAACTGGCTGTATGGGTGCTTCGTGCTGCCGGAGTCGCTGCCGCCAGCGCTGCGGCGGCCGTTCAGTTTGGCGCGGGCGAATCCGTTCGGCGCGTACTGGGGGCTGGGCAAGTACCCGCTGGTGGCGGGGATGGCGTCGGCGCTCTTCATGCTGAACCTTGCGATGTTTGGTTTGCACGCGACCTGGGTTTTGTACACGGCTCATCGGTACGGCTGGAACGCGTTCCAGGTCGGGCTCTCGCTGACGATTGTCGGGATTGGCGCGGCGGTAGTGCAGGGGGGACTGGCGCGGAAGATCATTCCCGCGCTCGGGCCCGGAGTGCTGGGTGAGAAGCGGGCGCTCCTGATTGGCATGGGCATCGGCGTGCTTGCGTATGTGGGGTACGGGGCCGCGACGGAGGGGTGGATGATCTATGCCATCGTGGTCGCGGCGTCGATCGCTGGCATCGCGCAACCCGCGGGACAGGCGCTGATCACGCGAACCGTCGGCCCAAGCGAGCAGGGTGCGGTGTCGGGCGCGCTCACGAGCCTGCAGAGCGTCGCGAATATCCTGGGGCCGCTGATCGCCACGAATGTCTTTGCATGGGCAATCTCGGAGCGGGCGGTGTGGCCGCTGAATGTGCCGGGGCTTTCGTTCTTTGTGGGTGCGGTGCTGGCGTTGGTGGGCATGCTGCTGGCGGCGCGAGCGGTTCGAATGGTGGGCAGGGATGGAGCTTGATGCACCTTGCCGGGCGTAGTGAATCTATCGTCGCGACCGAGTCGCATGGCCCGGCTAAGCGCTGAGTGGCGGCGGGCATGCAGGGGGGTTGGCGGAGGTCAATCTCTTGCAATTCACCCGCGCATCTTCGCGATCGTCCCTGTCGTGCTCTTTCCCGGGACGAGATCCACGAGCGCGACTCGCCCGCCGATTGACTCAACGAATTCGGCCCCCACCACCTTGTCCTTGGTGTAGTCCGCGCCCTTCACGAGCACGTCGGGCCGCAGCACTCTGATAAGTTCGAGGGGTGTGTCGTCGCTGGCCTTGCCGAAGAAGACGACGGCCCCGACGGATTCGAGCGCGCCCAGGACGCGGGCGCGATCCTCCTGCGTGTTCACCGGGCGCGACTCACCCTTGAGGCGGCGGACCGATGCGTCGTCGTTGACGCCGACGACAAGGAAAGCGTTCTTGCCGCCAGCCTCGCGCGCCTTCTCGAGCAACGTGACATGGCCTCGGTGGAGAATGTCGAAGCAGCCGTTGGTGAAAACGATGGGGCGGCCGGTGCTGCGGATCGCGGCGATCTCGAGGGCTGCCTCGTCGGGCGTTCTGATTTTGCCGCGGTCCTCGCGCGAGCGGAGGAGGACTTCGTGGTGCACGCGCTCGAGAGGGATGGGCTCGACGCCGAAGATCTCTACTTCGAGCCCCGCCGCGGCGTTGGCGAATCGCACGGAGTCGGCCCAGGTGCAGCCGTTCGCTCGTGCGGCGGTGAGCCCCGCGAGGAACATGTCCCCCGCGCCGGTAACGTCGTAGACCTGTCGCGCCGCAGTGGGGACCGCGAGTGGTTCCTCGCCGCGCTCCAGAAGGAGCGCCCCTTGCTTGTCCAAGGTCAGGACGCAGGCCTCAAGATCGAGCTGCGCCATGAGACGCCTGCCGAGCTCGGCGTTATGCTCGGCGGAGCCGTCGGTGCCGGTCTTCATCGCGGTTGCGACTTCGGCCTCGGTGCGGTTGGGGGTGATCGCTGTCGCGCCGCGGTACTTGGCGTAGGAGGCAAGGCGCGCCGGATCGACCATCACGGGCTTGCCGGCGCGGTGCGCCATCTCGATCACGCGACCGCAGAGCGCGGCCGAGCAGACGCCCTTGTTGTAGTCCTCGATGCAGACGACGTCGGCGGTCGGGAGAAGCTTCTCGAACGAGGCGAGCAGACGCGCCTCGACTTCGCCTGTGATTTGCTCGCTGCTCTCAAAATCGACGCGGAACATCTTCTGCGGGTGGCGGGCCTGCGCGAGGCCGATGAGGTTGAGCTTGCGCGTGGTGGGGCGCGACGCATCGGTGGTGAGGTGCGAGGCGTCGACGCCGCTGGCCGCGAGCGCCTCGCGGAGGCGACCGCCAGCCTCATCATCCCCTACAACTCCCAGAGCCGTGACTTTGCCACGCAGCGCAGCAAGGTCCATGCACACATTTGCACTGCCTCCGGGCCGATGCTCGCGCCGGCGCACGTGCAGCACCGGCACCGGCGCATCCGCCGAGAGCCGCTCGGCATCGCCGAACAGAAGCTCATCGAGCATGAAGTCACCGATGACGAGGGCGTGAAAGCCCTTCCAATTCGCGAGCGCGGCGAGGAGCGTGTCCATTCGGGGCCAGTGTATGGGGATCGGCGCGGGGGTGGGCCGCTGGCCAGGTGGTTAGTTGGCGAGCATCGAGACGCGATGGCGCTCGATGGCCTCGCGCAGCGCGGTTTCAAGAGCTGCCTCGCCGCTGAGTGTGAGTTCCAGCCGCGGCCGCGCGACGGCGCAGGGCCAGACTTCGGGACGCACCCGCCGGAGCTTGGACCAGTCCTTGTCGGTCACGATGATGACGTCCGCACGCGAGGCCCGCGCGAGCTCGAGGAGCTTGGCGATCGTTCCCGGCTCGTACGCGTCGTGATCACCCAGCGTGAGCACTTCGCATGGATCTGCGCCGATGGCGCCGCGCACCATCGCAATGAAACGGTCCGGGTTGCCGATGGCACAGCAGACCATCACGCGGCGGCCGGAGAGCGAGGCGGACGGAAGCTCGCGGTCTTCTCCACTCCCCGCATCGCGCCAGAGCAACCCTTCCCAGGTGTGCTTCGCACGCAGGATCGGGAGGTCAGCCTTGATCTCGTGGACCTCGCGCTCCAGCTTCGCGTTTCGAGCTTCATCCCCGTGCGTCAGCACAACCAGACCTGCGCGAGAAAGTGATTGCGCAGGCTCGCGCAGCCATCCCCGCGGCAGCAGCCGATCTTCGAATGGATTGCGCGTGGCGTCGATCATCACGATGTCCAGGTCGCGCGCAACGCGGCGATGCTGGAAGCCATCATCCAGGACGACGACGTCGGACACCTTAGGCGGGCCTTCGCGCGTGATCGCGGGCGATGCGTTCGCTTCACCACTTTCTCCGGCGCGATCATGCGCGCGTGCTTCCTCCGCGAAGAGGTCGAGAAGACCCTCGACCCGATCTGCCCGCGCGACCACGGCAACGCCGGGGAACTGGCGGAGGTAGGAGTCTTCTTCGTCGCTGCGGCCGCCGTGCCTGGCGCCGTAGCCGCGCATGGCGATGCAGGGTGCCTGTCCCATCGCGATGAGGGTTCGCACAACGCGCGCGACCATCGGACTCTTCCCCGTGCCTCCGACGGAGAGGTTGCCAACGCTGATGACGGGTCGATCAAGTGAAACCACACCGCGTCCGGCATCAAAGGCGCGATTGCGGCGAGTGATCTCCCATCGATAGATGGGTTCGGCGATCGCGGCCAGCAGGCCGAGCCACGCTGGCAGCGGGCCGCGCGTGTGAGCTTTAACAGGCTTGGTGAAATCGCCCGGGTTCATCGAGGTGGACCATACCCCGGTGCCGCGGCGGACGCGCGGCAGCCTGTTGCGGCGGTGGCGGTCCGAGAAGGAACCATGTCCAGCCTTGCGGACGCGTGGTATCGCCCAACTCGGACGATTGTGCTGGCATTGCTGGCCATATGGCGCATGATGATGGTGCAGGCCACAACGCCTGAAGCACGCCAGCGACTCCGGCGGCGCCGACCCATCCAAAGCGTGGATTGGGCCGGTGACCGGGTCTGGCAACGAGGGAAAGACATGCTCACGACATCGCTTTTGATCGCCGCCGCCGTTTCGAGCCAGCTTGCCGCCGCGAACGCTGGACCGGGAATCGACTATCAGTCGAGAGGATTCACGAGCCCCAACTCCGGCGTTCGGCAGATCGCAACGCCCCGCGCGTTCCCGACGAACGTGAGAGACAGCCTCCGGCGCTCGGGCTTCGGTGGGCGGATGTGGATCTCTGCGTCGGTTGGCTCGTTCGACAGTCAGGAACCCGGCGCATCGGCGTATGGCGCGCACGTTGGCGATGACACCATTATCTACGGCCGAATCGCCCACCTCGCCATCTCAATGTCCCCTTGGCAGGTCCAGTCCGAACGCCGTCTCGAGGCAGCTCGTCAGGAGTGGCTAAAGGAAAACAACTTCACCGGCGGCGTGCGGAGCTTCGTGAACGATGCAAGCCTCGCGGTCCTTTTGATGGACAGCAGTGGCGCTGCGGACGCGCCAGCAGCCGTGCGAGTTCGCACGCCCATCGCGCCACGCGGCGTGATCGAGGTTTCGCCCGAGGCGACCAAGTTCCGCCAGCGCATGCAGGTTCGTGCGAACCCCAACACCCCCCACACGATCGTCGTGCGTCCCGCAACCGTGGTCGCCGACGCTCGGTAAGCGGCAGGAACTCTCTTCCAAGAAGGGCGGGCTTCGTGCCCGCCCTCTGTGCATTCTGCGCTGGCGTGCGGCGGTGTGGCGTGCTTCGTATGCTCTGGATATGTCGCGCCTTCCCTTTGATCCCAAGAAGATGGCGGTGCAGCCGCCAGCCAAGACGGCACAGGCGGCCGAGCGCGTGCTCACGGTCTCCGACCTTGCGGCCCGCATTGATCGCGCCCTGCGCGATGGCTTTCCGACGTCGGTGCGATTCCAGGGCGAGGTTGGCGGCTTTCGCGACCGGACGCACTGGTACTTTGATCTCAAGGACGACAAGGCGGTCGCGTCGTGCGTGGTCTTCGCGTCGGTAGCGCGAAAGATGGGCTTTACGCCGCGAGATGGGCAGCAGGTTGTCGCATCCGGTCGAGTCGAGTTCTACGCGAAGGGTGGGAAGGTCTCGGTCATTCTCGACTCTCTGCAGCCAGCGGGGCAGGGCGAGAAGGAGCTGGCGCTCAAGCGATTGATCGAGGATCTGCGCGGACGCGGCTGGCTTGATCCGCTGTCGAAGAAGGCCCTGCCGACCTTCCCGCGGCGAGTCGCGGTCGTGACGAGCGCAACCGGCGCTGCGCTCCAGGACGTTCTGCGCATCATGCGCGATCGGTGCCCCGCGGTGGACGTGCTGATCTGCGACGTGCGCGTGCAGGGCGACGCCGCGGCGGGCGAGATCGCGGCGATGATCCGGCACGTTTCCGATTCGCACGCACAGCTTGGGGTTGACGCGATCCTGCTCACGCGCGGCGGCGGATCAATGGAGGACCTCTGGTGCTTCAACGAACTGGTTGTCGCTGAAGCAATCCACGCGTGCCGCGTGCCGATCGTCGCCGCGATCGGGCACGAGACCGACACCACCATCGCGGAACTGGTTGCCGATGAGCGCAGCGCCACTCCGACGCACGCGGCGATGCGCCTCACGCCAGATCGTGCCGCGCTCGCGCGACAGATCTCGACGCTGCGGCAGCGCGCGGACCAGAGCCTGCGCTCGATGCTTCGACAGGCTGGACAGGCCGGCGTGATGGATGAGATGCGACTGCTCGGTGCGGTGCGGGCCATGCTTCGCGAGCGCGCTGCGACGCTTGGGCAACTCGCAACTCGCATCGAGCGCCAACGTCCGCAGGCTGTTCACGCCAGGCTCATCTCGCGCCTGCACGATGCCGAACGCTCGCTCAAGGGCGCGGTACAAGGTGCCATCGCCCGCGCTCGCGTCGACCTCGCGCGACCTTCGCTCGAGCGCGCGATGTCACATCGGCTCGCGATGGAGTCGGCACGCGTCGGCTCGGCGGCGGCGCAGTTGCACGCCATCAGCCCCACACGCGTGCTGGAGCGCGGCTACTCCGTCACGCTGCGCGCGGATGGGCGTGCAGTGAGAACTCCGAGCGATGTTGCTGCCGGTGAGCTGCTGACAACGAGGTTGTCCGAAGGGACCATCCGCTCATCGGTCGAGGGCACGGCGACCGCCCCACGGCTGAGCGCGAAGCGCAGGCCGCGAGCCCCCGACACTTCGCCGGGCCTATTCCCGACAGGGTAATGCCTGACCGGCGGCCTACGCCGCGAGCTTTGTGCCGCGCTCGACGAGCCGGTTCACGTATCGCGTGACCTGCTCAACAAGGAACTCGCGATGCGAACCGTGAAAGGCAAAGTCGAACGCGCCACCGAGATACAGGTTCTGCGCGCTGTCAAGGTGCGTGTGGGCGATGCGCACGGTCATGCCCAGTGGCGCGGGGATCTCGGGGCGCAGGTCCGCCTGGCACCAGACAAGCCTTGAGCGGTTCGCCGCAGCGTGATCCTCTCGCGCGACGACGAGGCCAAGGCCACCACCGCTGAGATTCATGAGCTGGCCGCGGAAGGGCGGCCCAACCTCCGGCAGCAGCGTGGCCTCGCCAGCTTCAAAGGGGCCGCGATCGCCGCGCTCGATGGACTGCACGAGCGCCCTGTTGGCGACTTCGGCAGCGACGACGCTGGTGGGATCCAGGAGTGGCCAGCAACCGACGTTGGGGAGCGTGAGCTGCACGGTGGAGACTCGCAAGAACTCGCGCCGGCTGCAGCGTTCGACGGTCTCGGGCGCTGCGAGCGTGACGGACGCGGGCCCCTTGCTCGATGGTGGCTGCACTGCGAGCACGCGAGTGCGAAAGAGCCAGCGATTCTGCCCGACCGACATCGTCGCGATGACCTCAAGGCCAGCGGGGATGCGGATGGGCGAGCCGGCCGCGGCGGGATGCTCGACAACGATCTGCGACTCGCCGACGTTAAACAGCCGGACGCGCCAGAGAAGGTCCGTGCCTGCTCGGGGCGTGACATTGGGCGTCGCCGGGGGCGCGTCGGGGCGCGCGATGGAGAATTCGATCCCTCCGCCGCGCTGGGCGATCTGCTGAAGGAGGTCACGCCAACGCTCTGTTCTGGATCTGCTGGCTGGCACTCGGAATCTCCATGTGGCGTGCCCGTTCGCGTTGGACGCGCCGCTTGGCTCATCGGGAGTTTCTCGCTTGCGCTTTGCGATTACCGCCGCGCATGAGGGCGAGTTCTGCCAAGTTTCACCGAGAATCAAGCGATGATCGCGTGCCGCGGTCCGAGAAGAGTCTGCGTCACCCCCGGGCGGGGGATCGCCGCGCGAGGTCACGATTCATGGCGCTCGACGAATCGCTGCGGCAAAGGACCGGGCTCGTTCGAGGTTGGCCGTGCCGCCAGCATTGAATCGGGCTTCCATCAGCGCATCCGCCGCCCCAACGGCCATGAGGCCGACCGCAGGATCACTCGCGGCGACCTGCTCTGCGAAGGTTCGCAGCGGCATCCACGAAGGCTTCTCGTGCCCGCGTTGACGCAGGGCCGCGAGCATCAGCCCGAGCACGCGCAGCTGCTTGGGCGTGAAGGCCCAGCCCCCCGCCGTTCCGACGCGCCTTGCGCGCCACCACTCCATGAAAGCCCGAACCAGCAGCGCAAGCAGCGCGATCGGCACCACGACCATCGCTACGAAGGCCAGCCCCCACCACGGCCCGCCGCCCATGCGCTCACGCAGCGGTCGCAGCGAAATGGCGAGCTTCCACAGCGAAGAATCGACCAAGCCGGTGCTGCCGCCGCCCCCGAGGAGTCGCTCGCGCGCGCCCTGGTCAAAGGAGATGATCGACCCGTCCCACGTTGCCTGCACAGAGTCGAGAAGCCGCGAGATGCGTGTCAGGAAGCTGCGACGCTGCGCGGTCTGAAGCGCCGAGAGCTCGGACGGGGGTGTTGGGTCGAACGTTTCCCATCTCCCGTCGCCGACCTCCACCTCGACCCATGCATGCGCATCGGCTTCTCGCACGATGTACGAGCCGGTTGATTGGTTGAACTCGCCCGCGAGATATCCCGCGACCACGCGTGAGTCGATCCCCACCGCGCGGCAGAGGGCCGCCATGGCCGATGCAAAGTGCTCGCAGTGCCCGGCGCGTCCTTCATGCAGGAACCAGTCCGTTGGATCATCGCGCAGCGGCGCGACCGGCCCCTCAAGCGTGTACGTGAAGTTCGCACGCATGAAGCTCTCGATTGCGCGGGCCGCGCTCGCGTCGTCCTCGCGCTGGCGGCGCTGCGGGTCGGCCTCGATGCCCGCGTCCTTCAAGATTCGCATCGCGGTCGTGCGCACGCGTGTAATAGGGAACGAGATCTCGCGCCGCGCAGCCTCATTCTCCCGCGAGAATCTCGACAACTCAGACCTCGATACGCCCCGCATCGCGTACCGCACCTGATAGACCCTGGGCCAGCCACCCTCCAGCCCACCGATCACCGCAGGACCAGACTCCAGGAGCACGTCGGTGGCTCGGGAAAGGTCGATCAGCTCGACGCTCTTCGGGCGATTGACAGTAAATATTGGCGTCGAGCGCGAACCCGCGCGGCGCGGCGTCACCTCCAGCACGCGCTCGGTCCCCGCCGCCGCCGTCGTGTCAAAGGCCAGCGGCTGCGACGACTGCCGGCGCACCCGCTGGACCTCAAGCTTGTCTCCGCGATCCCAGCGGCCGCGCTCATAGTTTGAGAGCACCACGCCGCGCATATGTAAAGGCAGTCCCTCGCCCCCGATGTTGCGCTCCATGTCTTCAGAGAAGAGGCGAACGTCCATCACCGTCGTCTGCGATTCGCTGATGAGCCCGCCGCGAGAGAGATCAACCTGGTTCGCGAAGCCCGTTGATCGCCCGATGGCAACGCCCCCCCACCGCCCGAACTGTTCCTGCCCGATGCCTCGCGGCACAACGATGAAAAGAACCACCGACACGATGATGCCAGCCACAAGGCTAGAACCCGCGACCGTCGCGAATGGCTTGGAGACAGAGCGCCACGGCGTCTTGCCCGCCAGTCCCGCCTGCCGCTCGCTCTCAAGAATCTGGAAGAGCATCGCCGCTGCCGCCATGCACGGCATCATGAAGACGAGCACCAGCCCCATTGGCAGCGATGTTCCCGTCAGCACAGCGCCGACGGCGAGAAAGGCCGACATCGTCAGGAGCTGGCCGTAGTCGCTGGCCTCGCGCTTCTCCCAGAGCTTGAGCACCACGATCGCGCACAAGAACGCCGCGAAGGCTGAGACAAACTCGCCCGTGTCCCACGCGCGAAGACCGGCGCCGGCGAGCACGCCCAGCAGCAGCACGTTCGCCGCCAATCGCGGCAGCCCCGGCGTCTGCCGAGACTGATCGGCCCGGCGCCTCCATTCCGTGAAGTACCACCCCGCCGCGGCGGGCACCACCATCGCGACCGCCAACCCCGGCGCACGCTCCGCAAGCGCATACGCGCAGAGCGCCAGCGCCACCGTCAGCAGCAGGCAAACGCGGAAGACATCGAGGATGGTCACGCCCTGTTTCATCAGCTGCTCAGGCTCCACCAGGAGACCTTTGCCTTCGTCGCGTCATCCGCCAATGAGTTCGCCCGCTTGCCATCAAACGAAGCGATCATCGGGAGTTCTACTCCGGGATCCTCGCTCCCCAGCGCGCGAGCGTCGCCGCGCCCGTCCATCACGCGGATGCGCGTCGCCTGCGGGCCAGCCTCATCTGATGAGTCCGCCTGAACGACGAGCGTGCCGGGATCAACCGCGAGTGCCTCGAGGATGCGGTCTGAATCGCGCGTGCCTCCAAGCCCCAGCCGCACCGATCGATCGCCCCATCGCAGCCCGACGCGCCAGCCCGCGCGCGACGCCGCACGCGCCAGCCCCGCCGCGACCGAGATCACGCGTTCCGCCCCCGGCTCATCAAGCCCCGCAACCAGCGGCTCGATCACAACACGACGCGACGACCGATCGCTCATCTCACGCACCAACGGACGACCGACGCGCGCCGTCGGACGCCACGCAACGCTCCTGATCGAGTCCCCCGCGCCGTATTCGCGCAACGAGAAGAACTCTTCGCCGCTGCGGCTCGGGCGCGCCCGGGCACCGGCATCATCGCGCCCGCCAATGGACATCAGCACCCGCCGCGGCACCACCGCCTCCGCGGGCCGCACCACGACCTCCTCCGGAATGTCAAACGTCACACTCTTGCCCACGAGTCCGAAGGGAAAACTTGTATAGACCCGCACCCGGCGCAGCCTCATGACGCCGCGCCGGCTCGGAACGAAGGCCGCGAACGCGCCCATCTCGCCACGCGCGGGCATATAGGCCACCATCGAGCCGATGCGCGGCGCGCCAGCCCCCTCCACATCCAGCTCTTCGATCAAGAGACCAAAGCCCGGCGTCAGAAGGCCTCGCCGCGCAACCCGGTACTCGATCTTCGATCCGGTCCCGGCCTGAACCACCCCCGGCAGCACGCGCTGGATCGAGAGACCAATGAATACCCAGCCGCTGAGCACACCCGAGACAAGCAAGCCCGCCACCGCAAGCCCGAAGAACCAGAAGAGCAGATTGTTCTGACCATTCACCGCGCCGATCACCATCACGCCTGTGGTGAGCACATACGCGAGCCCGCCCATCCCGAAGTGATAACGCCACGCTGGCCGACGCGGCTTCGAGCGCGAAGGAGTCTTGGTCAGCATGGAACGAACAACACTCAACATCTAGTAGGTCCGGCCGATTCTGTGGGCGCCGCCCACACTCCTTGCCGCCCGGCGGCGCGCTGACACCGCAGCCCGGCCAGCGCACTCTACACACGCCGCGGCAGAAGCGTTCGGCACCTCGGAACAGAATCGGTTCGGAGACTTGGCCCGCCTCGATGCAACTTATCAGACCCCACGCCAGACCTATGCCGGGCCTATGCCGGGCGTAGCTCGGTCGGCGCGGGAAGGTCCTTGATGCTCGCAAGCCCGAACTGGTCGAGGAACTGCTTCGTGGTGCCGTAGAGGAGTGGTCTTCCAAGCTCCTCGGCGCGGCCCTTGATCGTGACCAGGCGGCGGTCAATCAGGCTCTTGAGAACCTCGCCGCACGCCACCCCACGGATCGACTCAAGCTCGGCCCGCGTGATCGGCTGGCGATACGCAATGATCGCCAGAGTCTCTACCGCCGGGCGGCTCAGCTTGGAAGAAAGCCGCTGGCGATGGAAGTTCGCGATGACACTCGCAAACGCCGCCAGCGTCGTGACGCGATGCCCTCCCGCAAGCCGCGCGACGCGGAAGCTGCGTCCGGTCTGCTCGTACGCCGCGTTCAACTGCGAGATCGCCTCATCAACAGTCGCGAGCGCCTCCTCGCGCGCCCTGGCGTCCATCGGCGGGCGCAGCACATCGTCATCTGCGACCTGCGCATCCTCGGGCACGAGGCCGACGGCCACCGCAATTCGGTCCGTCGGGATCGCGCGATCAACGCTCATCAGGAGCGCTTCAATCTTCGGTGCCAGCTCCTTCGCCGCACCCTCGCGGGCCGCGGCCAAAGCCTCGCGCGCCCCAGCGAGATCGACGCCCACGCCCAGCTCGGCGGGCGCAACCTCAACTGCGCTCCTGACTCGACCGCCCCCCGCGCTCCGCTTCGACGCAGTCGCCATCCACGACTCCTTCCGCTCGCGACACAACGAATCTAGCCGGGACTCCGCCCCGACATACCGTCAAAGTACGTCAAAGACCGAGCAAGCCGGTGCAAACCGACAGCCCAGCCGCCAGACTCAACCGATGAGTGCTTGCAGCAACTCCGGCACGCCCTGGCCCCGCGTCGCGACGGTCTCGAGGATCACACGCCGCCCCGCGACGTCGCGCAGGTCGCGAACCAGCTCGTTCTCGCCGGGATGGTCCGCCTTGTTGCACACGAAGATGTCGGCGATCTCGAGGATTCCGGCCTTATCCATCTGCACCGCATCGCCCATCCCAGGCGTCAGCACCACGGCCGTCGTGTCCACAAACTGCCGGATCTTCGTCTCGTTCTGCCCCGCGCCAACCGTCTCGACAAAGAGCAGATCGATCGCGTCGTTCCCATCAAAGGCGCCGCCCGCCAGCTCGATGATCTCCGGCAGCGCGTGGTAGTCCTCGCCGCTGATCGCAAGGCTCCGGTAGTACACGCCCTCGTCCAGCGTGTTGAAGTCCACGCGCAGCCGATCCCCAAGCAGCGCGCCCCCCGTGATCGGGCTCATCGGATCAAACGCGATCACGCCGCAGCGCCCCTTGAACCCCGCCTCCCCCGCGCGGCTGCGGCGCGTGAACTCCGCCACCATCTGCGCCACAAGCGTGCTCTTCCCGGCGCCCGGCGAACCCGTGATGCCAATGACTCGGCGTGGCCGCCTCCGCCGCGCGTCGCTCCGAACCTTTCCATCCGCGTGCGCAATCGAAAGGTCGCGCGCAAGCTGCGAGGCCCGAGAGCCGCTCGGCACCACCTGCTCCCGGACCTGCACCGTGTCGCACACCGCCTGCACGATCTCCGCGAGGCTCACGCCCGTCGTGAAGCATCGCTTGATGCCACCCTCAAGCAGCTTCGGCAGGTCTTCCTGCGGCAGGATCCCGCCCATATAGACCGTGAGATCCGGCCGCCCGAGCTTGGCCAGTTCTTCCACAAGCCGAGGCCCAAGCACAAGGTGCGAGTTGCTCATCATGGACGCGCACAGCACGTCGCAGTCCTCATCACGCGCAGAAATCGCAAGGCTCCGAGGCGTCTGCCACAACCCCGAGTAAATGACATGCACGCCCGAGTCCCGTAGCGCCCTGGCGATCACCTTCACGCCCCGATCATGCCCGTCCAGGCCCATCTTCCCAAGCAGCACCCGGGGCCGATGCGCGAGCGAGCCGCAGCGATCCTTCTTCTCAAACTCAGTCGTCGCGACGTTGAGGGTCGTGGTCATAACGAGAATGGTAGGGCCATGCCCGTGAGTCTCCCGGCCTTGGGTGGCCCCGGTCCCCAGGACCGGCGCTTCGCTGGCTTCCCTTCTCCCCTCCCTCTCCCACCTAGTGCGCCCCACTCGGATAGTCTCCTATTCAGCCAAGTCCCAAATCGCCCGCCGCGACGCCCCTCCCCCGTGCATGCCTCCAGATCGCGCCGTGATGCGAATCCAAGGGCCTCTCATGAGCACCACCCCCGCAAGCCCTGCCCCCCCGCTCGACACGCACAATCCACACACCCTCTCCCCCGCACAGCGTGTCTACCTCTGGCTCGTCGCGATCAACATCACGTGCCTCCTCGTCGCCAACATCATCGGGGCCAAGCTCTTTCAGCTCGATCTAGACCTCGCAGCGATAGGCCTGTCGGGCAGGATCCCCGTCGAACACACGATGGGCATGCTTCCCTTCCCTATCACCCTTCTCCTGACAGACCTCGTCAACGAGTACTTCGGCCGACGCGCCGCGCGACGGATGGCGTACGTCACCTTCTCAATGGCGGCCCTGACGTGGGTCCTGATCTACGTCGCGCGTCTCTTCCCAACGCTCGAAGGGATTCCGGGGACCGCGACAGACGCGGCATTTGAGAACATCTTCGGTGCCGCAGCGGTGATGTACCTCGCCTCCGTCGTCGCCTTCCTCGCCAGTTCTCTCCTCGACATCT
>JBBQGR010000024.1:0-14518 GCA_038323185.1 Phycisphaerales bacterium
GCTCGTTGTTGCCACCCACGCTGTTGCCGTTGAGGAAGTTACCCGTCGTATCGCGGATGGCGCGGATGGTGGGCGTTGACTGCGACAGCAGCGTGAGTCGGAAGTTGCCAATGGGCAGGCGGCCGCCAGTGAAGCTCGAAAGCGTGAGATTGACGGCGACCTGACGCGAGTCGGTGGCGGATCGCACCAGCGACGCGACGGGGACGTTCTGATCGTCGGCGGTGCCAAACGCGCCGTCGGCACCCGCGTAGAGCAGCGATGCCGGAACCGTGGTCAGGCTCGCGGCGTCAATGTCCTTGCTGAAGCTGACCGTCAGCGTCGTCAGCGGCGAGCCGTTGGCGATGTTCTGCGTCGTCACCGGACCAGGCAGGATCGACCGCAACGTGGGCCCATCGGACTGGATGATCTGGAGCGCCCGAGCAAGGTTGAGGCGACCGCCCGAGCGCGTGCGAAGCTGGAAGGCGGGAAGCTGATCCGCCGAGTTGATCAGCGCCTCACGGATCTCAACCGCTGAAGCATTGGGCTTCACGGTCTTGAGCAGCGCCACAGCGCCCGCAACGGTCGGCGCGGAGAAGCTCGTCCCGTTGATGTAGCCGTACGTGCCGCCCAGGAACGTCGTGTACACCGAGACGCCAGGTGCCGCAAGGTCCACTGTCTCCGCGCCGAAGGCGCTGAAGCCAGCGATCCCATCCTGATTGTCCGACGCGGCGACCGAGATGACGCCGGGAATGTTGTAGCTCGCCGGGAAGTTCGAGAAATTCGAGTCGTTGTCCGTGCCGGAGTTGCCCGCCGCCGCGACAAAGATCCCGCCCGAAGCGATCCAGCGCGAGATGGCCGCCTGCTCGGCCTGGCTGACATCGAGCTCCTCGTAGAACTCAGGAGCAAACGCGCCGTAGCTGTTGTTGCTGACGACGACGTTGATCCCGCGCTGACGCATCAGCGTGGCGTAGTCGTGAGCACCCACGATCGCCGCAGTCGACAGGTTCCCCTGCGCGTCCGCGATCTTGAGCCCCATGAGCGCAACGCTCCAGTTGACACCCGTGACGCCGATGCCGTTGTTACCGCGTGCCCCAACAACGCCCGCGACCGCCGTGCCGTGGCCCTCCACGTCCTGCGGGCTGCCGTCCTGCTCGCCAAAGTCAAAGCCATGTATGTCGTCAACGAAGCCGTTGCCGTCGTTGTCGATGCCGTCGCCCGCAACCTCGCCAGCATTGACCCAGAGATTCTGGATGAGGTCCGGGTGCGTGAGATCGATGCCGGTGTCGATGATCGCCACAACGGTCGCGTTGCTGCCGATCGAAACGTCCCAGGCCGCGTCGGCATCGATGTCCGCATCGGGAACGCCAAAGACGCCCTGGATCGGCTGGCCCGAGTTGATGTACGAGTACTGCTGGTTGAACTGCGGGTCGTTGGGAACGCGATTGACCTTCTTGAGCTCGTTGGGCTCGATCCACCGCAGGCCATCCATCGAGTTCGAGACCCGCGCCGCCGCGCCCCTGTCAATCCGACCGTCCGTCACGAGCTCGGCGTGGTATCCACGTGCGAGCGATCGGACGCTCACAACGTTCACACCAAGCTGCTGGGCCGCGTCACGCGAGAGACGCTGCACCTGCGACTCGGACATCTGGTTGTCGAACGTCAGGACGTACGAGCCCTGGATCGCCGCGATCTGGCTCGCGCCCCACTGCACCCACGCCCCGTTCTCAGGCAGCTGCGGCCGGTCACCGGACATCAGCGTGCGCGTCTCAAGGAGCTCGATCGTCAGTGGCTGGCCGAGATCAAGGCCCGCCGTCGCGCCCTTCACCCCCTTCATGCCACTACGAACCAAGCCCGCCATCCTGCGCAGCAGTCCGGGCGTACGGGGGGACGTAACGAATCGCTCGCGAACGTTCTTCGACATACAGAACACTCCAACCCGCCACACGAGGCCGTGCGGCTGCTCAGGTCCAACATGTTTGGCGTGCCCGGGCCACCACTTCGCCGGAGCGTCCTGCCCCAGCCGTCGGCGACTCCCGCAAGCGTTCCTCTCTACGGAACGCCGGGCATCCAGTTCCGAATCATCCCCGATTCGGGTCTCAAACACAAGTCGAGGGTAGGCGATACTTTGTCCCCGCTTTGTTCGGGTGTCAGTTCGTTGGTTTCTCGGAGGTCCGTTCAAGACCAACAGCACCCAAACCCTGGCCAAGACCCGCGCCCTCCCGCCCCGGTGGCCGCGAAACGCCCGCCAGCTCCAGCAGAAGTTCGGCATGTCGCTGGCTCGCGCCCTGCTCACGCCGGATCGCCGCGGCACCGCTCACCGCCATCTGCTCGCGAACTTCCGGCCTCGCCAGCAGCTCCGCGAGTTCACGCCCAAGCGTCTCACGCGTCACCTGCCGCAGCGCCCCCGCGTCCCGAAGCGTCGTCACCACGCTTGTGAAGTCCGACGTCGCGGGACCAATCACAGTCGCGCGGCCAATCGCCACAGGCTCAATCGGATCCGACCCGAACTGATCCCCAAACGACCGCCCCACCACCACCACATCCGCGAGCGCATACGCCTGCCGCAACTCGCCGATCGTGTCAAGAAGGAAGCGCTCCTGCCCCGCCGCATCGGCCCGAGGCGCGCCACCCCGCGTGCGCCGCACGCAAGGCTCCATCGCCGCAGCAGCCTCATCAAATCGCTCAGGCTTGCGCGGGGCACAAAGAAGTTGGACGCCCGGCGCCAGCGACGCAACCACATCACGAAGCAGAGCCTCCTCACCCGGACCCGTGCTGCCCGCGACAATGAGCGGAAGGCCGCGGTCGATTCCAAGCTCACGCGCAAGCTCTTCCCGCCCCTCCACCTCCGCCGCTGGCTCGATCCGCGCACTGTCCCACTTCATCGATCCAGTCAGAAAGCAGCGGAGCGGATCAACGCCCATGAACTCAAACCGCCCCGCATACGCCTCATCCTGCACCGCGGCGAACGCCAATCGCCCAAACGTCGTCGCAAGAAACCGCCGCGCCCTGCGATACCCGCGAAAGCTCCGTGCACTCAGCCGACCGTTGATCACGCACACCGGCACGCCACGCTCCGTGCACGCGCGAATGAAGTTCGGCCAGAGCTCAAGCTCAACAAGCGCAACCGCATCAGGCGCAACCGCACCAAGAAACCGCGCCACACTCCAAGAAAAGTCCAGCGGATACCGCACCACATGGCACGACGAGTGCGCACCAAAGAGCTCGCGAGCCCGCGCAAGCCCCGTGTCAGTCGTCACCGAAATCACAACCTCAGCATGCGGCGTCAGCAGCGGCACCAAATGCCGCAGCGCGGCAACCTCCCCCACCGAAACCGCATGTACCAGCACCCGCTGCCGCCCCGCCGCCTTCGCAGGCAGCGCCACCACCCACCCAAACCGCTCACCCCACCCCGACCGCCCCTTCCGCGCCCACAGCGGCGCGGTCACAAGTGCAAGCGGGATGTAGATGAAATCAAGAAGGTTCATTCGAGCAGGAAACTCGCAGACGTGCACGTGACCGCAACCAAGTGGGCAAACGGGGATTCGAACCCCGAACCCCTCGCATGTAAAGCGAGTGCTCTAGCCGTTGAGCTATTCGCCCGGCTCTCCAACCATAGGAACTCGTGTCGCCCTCGTGCGGGGCGCGACGCCCAGAAACGTGCTCATGCGCGCGTCGTCCACCTCATCGCATAGACACCGATCGCAAAGCCGCCTATGCAGAATCCCAGCAGCACCGCGCCCGGGAGCATCATGTCCCCCGCCGTGAAGCCGCGCCATAGCGCCCCCTCAAACGCGAGCGTAGCCCACTTGAACGGGCTGATGCTGCTCAGCGTCTGCATGAACGGAGGCAGGAAAAACAGCGGGATCGTGCCGCCCCCGATCATCGCCAGGATCAGAATCACCGCGCGGCCCATCCCCGAGCCGCCGCCCTCTGTGCGAGAGAGCCCCGCCATCGCCATCATCACCCCCACAAAGCCCAGCGAACTCAGCATCACTGCCACGATCATCATGGGCCAGTTCGCAACCTTGACCGAGAAGAAGACAATCGCCGTCGTGAGCAGCAGCACCTGCACCAGCACGCACGCGATGAAGCACGAGAGAGCCTTGCCCAGGATGATCTGTTGTCGCGAGATCGGCGCGGTCATGAGACGCATGAGCGTGCCGCGCGATCGCTCGTTCGCGAGCGAGAGCCCGAAGGCCGTCACGCACCCCATCAGCCCCCAGACCACGCCCTGCGGGAACGAAATCTCAAAGCTGTTGGTCGGTCCCTCCCGCTCTGCCTTGACCTCCGTGATCGAAACGTCCACCGGCCGCCACGGCGCCATCGGGTCCGCGGCCCGAGCCTCACCACGCGCCGCGGCCTCATCGTTCTGCCGCCGCGAGGTCTCGCTCATGTTCTGCACCGACGACAGCATGGCCTCGAACGCGACCTTCTGCAGAGGCGACACGCCCGTCGCGGCCGCGAGCGACTTCCTCGCGGCGTTCAAGTTCTGCTTCATCTCGTCAGGATCGCCGAAGCCCCGAGTCATCTGCCGAAACGCAAGCTCGTTGAGCTTCCCCGTCAGAAGCCCCGCCTCCGCCGAACGCCCCGGCGGCACCACGCCCTCAAGCTTCATCTGCCCGCCCGCCATGAAATCCCCAACCCCCTCGCCAAATCCCTTCGGAATGATGACCGAAGCGTCGGCCTTCCCACGCCGCACAAGCGCAAGCCCCTCATCGCGCGACAGCGGCCGCGCAGGCTCGCCCGACTCAACCACAACATCAAGCGCCTTGTCCCCGCGAATGTCAGTCGCAAGCAGCGCCGAGGACTTGCTGTTGTCCTCATCAACGAGCGCAATCGTCAGCTTGCCGCCGCCGTCCCCGCTGCCCCGGAAGATCACGCCAAAGAAGATCGCCAGCAAAATCGGAAAGACAAACGTAAAGAATGCATTCGCGCGATCACGCACGAGCAGCACAAGGTCCTTCAAGGCAATGGCGAGCACAGCGTTCATAGGCACCTGGGTCTGACAATCCTCTGGAAGCGTGCATGGTCCCCGGACCAGCTCGATCAACACCAACGCTCAATCTCTAAGGCTCCGCCCCGTCAGCGACAAAAACACGCTCTCAAGGTCCGGCCGCTCAACGCGCACATCCCGAACGCCCGCGCCAGCCCCGTTCCCGAGCACACGCGCAATCTCGCGGACAGGATCGTCACTCTCAATCAACTCATCCTCCGCACCCTCCCGCGACACAACAACCACGCTCTTGCCCCCCTTCGACGCGACCAGCTCCGGCACCGTTCCCAGCGCAAGCAATCGCCCCTGATCCATAATCCCAACACGCGTGCACAGCCGGCTCGCCTCTTCCATGTAGTGCGTGGTGTACACGATGGTCTTGCCCTGCTGCGCAAGCGTGCGCACCAGATCCAGAATGTTGTTGCGGCTCTGCGGATCCACGCCCGCCGTCGGCTCATCCAGCAGCAGCATCGGCGGATCATGGATCAGCGCGACCGCAAAGTTCAGCCGGCGCTTCATGCCGCCCGAGTACCCCTTCACCCAATCCTTCTTCCGCGGCAGCAGCCCAACCAGATCCAGCACCGCATCGCACCGCCGCCGAAGCTGCTCTCCCGAAAGCCCGAAGATGCGGCCAAAGAACCTCACATTCTCCTCGCCGCTCAGATCGTCGTAGAGCGCCAGCGACTGCGGCGCAACGCCAATGTGCCGCCTCACCTCCGCATCCGTCGGGCGGCCCGCTCCATTGACCGTGACGCGCCCCGAATCAGGCGTGATGAGCCCGACAGCCATCCCGATCGTCGTGCTCTTGCCCGCCCCGTTCGGACCAAGCAATCCAAAGACCTCGCCGCGGTGCACCTCCAGCGAAAGTCCATCGACCGCCAGAAGCGGGCCGAAGCTCTTGCGGAGATCAACAAGGGACAACATGCGCGAGTACGGTACCCTTCCCGCACCACCTGTGCCCGCGCCACCCTCGACGCCAACCTCGACGCCAACCTCGACGCCACCCACCCGCACAGCAACGACCCGCGCTCAAGGTCACCAGCAACACCGGACCCAAGCACCCAAAGCGCAATCAAGATCGCTCGCCGCACGCCTCCGAGCCCTCAAGATCGCCCACGCGTTCACTACGCCTCATCAAAGCGCAGACCGACCTCATCGCGACCGACGACGAACCGACCGCCGGATGCCGCGCGCCTCTAGATTGACCAAGTCCATGTTCCCGCAACCAACCCGGCTACCAGTCCAACCCGCCCCAAGCCCCGGCTTCTTCCACCTCCGACTCGCCCGCGCCGCCGTCCTATCGGGGAATCGATGTCAAGGGCGCCTTCGGTGGTGTTGTGGCCGCACACATCCTGCACATCCACACGCCCCGCGGCGTCGCAATCGCCTTCGGCCCCGCGACCGGGGCCATCACGACCTCACTCATGGCCATCGGCCTCAAGCGCGTCTATGTCAGGCTCCGCCGCGCCCTCAGACCCAAGCCCAACGATCTCTCCTGACCTCGCGCACCCAACCTCTCGCGTTCGCCGCCCTCTTGGGCGTGTCCGCAGCGGATCAGATCGTCCAACGAAACATCTCCCACGCCTCTCGGCTCCACCCGCGCGGCTTCACGAAAGCCGACGCAGGCCAGCACTCACGCCGCGACTGGGTCACCCGGCGCAGGTGGCAACATGATGCGCTTCACCATCAAGATGAAGACGCCCGTCAAGACGAGGTTGAGCGCCAGCGACAGCAGCGCGACCACCACCACCGGCCCGCCAATGCCATACCCGAGCGAAAGCACGATCACACCCGCCCCGACCTCGCCCCGCGGCCACATCGCCACGCACACCGCGAGCCGATCCCGCCAGTGCGCTTCCTTCCGATAGCAGAAGAGCGGGAACATCTTCCCCACATTCGACACGACCGTCAGCGCGAGCACGTGCATCGCGATCGCGCCCCACCCCAGCGCAGGTGTATTCTGCGCCAGCGCGCCCACCGCCGCCTCGGCTACCCGCACCGCCGCCTCACCAACCACCGGCGGCATCGAAAGGCCCACCAGCACCATGAAGATGCCGGACACCGATGCGAGCGCCAACTCATCCGATCGTGAATGTACGTGGTGCGTATCCGTGTGAGATGCATCGTCGTCGCTCGGACGCCGGAGCACACACCCAAGGACGAAGGCCGGCAGCAGCACCTCGATGTGGATCGGGACGTCCGGGCTGAAGGACTTGCTCGCCCAGTAAATAACCTCCGTCACGACAACGATCACGAACGAGTACGCCAAGAACCACGGCCAAGTCACCGGAAGTCGCACGCGGTGCAGAAACTTGAAGGCGATCGCAAGCATGAAGGCCATCACGAGGACGATGAGCCCCAGCTGCCATCGAAAGCCGACCATGGCCATCTTGAGCGGGATCATCAGCAGGACCGTGTCGAGGTCATCAAAGATCGCGAGGATGCGGGCCTTGCGATACAGCCAAGTCGCCGCGAGGCCCGCCGCAGCGAGCATCGAAAAGAGCACCCCCGCCGAAGTTGGTGCCGCGAAGCGCGAGGCAAGAAGCGACTCCTTCCAGACGTCCCACTGCGACCATGCGTTGCGATCCACCAGCACGAAGACGAAGTACATGCAGACCAAGATCCAGGGGAACGCCGCCGCCGTCGCCGCGACGACGTAGTCCCAGCCGTACTGACGCAAGTTACCCTTGTCGATGTCGAACTCGTACCCCACGTGCGTCATGATGAAGGAGAGTGCCACCATCGTGAAGAACTGGATGATCTCATATCCCGCGCCGTAGCTATCGCCCAGAATCGCAGGCGTGAACTGCGACCCCAGCAGGCCGAAAACCAAAAGCAACGAATAGATGGCAACTCGCTTCATGAGGTGGGAGGCTATGCGAGTTTCGCGCGGCCCGTGAACCTCCGCCTCGCGAATGCTCAGCGAATCAGCAGCCACCAGTGCAGGATCAGCGCAGGGCCCAAGATCAAGATCGCCCTCCACAAGTAACCGAAGAACGAGGGCATCACAAGCCCCGCCCGTTGGGCGATCGCACGCACCATGAAGTTGGGCCCGTTGCCAATGTACGTCAGCGCACCGAAGAAGACCGCGCCGGTGGAGATCGCCTCGACCTGGCGCCGTCCCTCGTCGGTCGCGATCAGCGCCGCGATGCTCGCCCGGTCCACCTCGGCGGGAGTAACCGCCAGCTGAAGAAAGTTCAGGTACGTCGGCGCGTTGTCAAGCACCGCTGACAGAATCCCCGTGGAGAAGTAGAACGTCGTCGGGGAGCTCAGCCCAAGGCTACCGCCGTGCGCCGAAAGAAAGCTCAATGCCGGCATCATTGCAAGAAAGATCCCGGCGAACAGGATGCCAACCTCCCGAACCGGCTCCCACGAAAACTCGTTCTGCGCCCTGACGTCCCTAGACGCCACCCGGAGCGCCACCAATGCCAGGATGATCTGGATCGTCGGGCCCGCCGGTAGGTGCACGTGCAGGTACCGCTCCATAATCGGGTCCACGAACACCGCCAGCACGATCAGCCCCATCAGCACGATGCTGATCGGTCTCGCCCGAACGCCAAGCCCCGGCAGGATCGAGGGTCGCACATACCCCGCCCCCAGCCGCCCTCGCACGCCCCGCTCCACCAGCGTGTCATAAACGAAGAACGCCCCAAGCATCGAGCCCACCACCACCAGCCAGCTCGGCCACAGAAACTTCAGCTCCCAGAAGAACGGCACGCCCTTGAGATATCCAAGGTACAGCGGCGGGTCACCGATCGGCGTCAGAACACCGCCGCAGTTGCTCACGATGATGATGAAGAAGACCGCGTGCAGCGGACGGATCCGCCCCTCATTCGCGAGCAAGAACGGCCGGATCAACAGCACCGACGCGCCGGTCGTGCCCACCACGTCCGCCAAGATTGCCCCGAAGGCGAGCAGCAGCGTGTTTGGCAGTGGACCAGCCCGGCCCCGCATCTTGACCAATACGCCCGCCGACGCCACATACAACCCACCCACCAGCGCGATGAATCCGTAGTACTCCAGCGCCGCATGAAGAATCTTGTCCGTCCCGTACGTCATGAATCCCGAGGCCGGCGTGTTCATCGCCACCGCGTAGTACGCCGCCACGAGCGCGCCAGGCACGAACGCCACATCCGGATAGTGTCGATGCCACCAGCGCCCCGAGATCAGCGGCACAACCGCAATCGACAGCAACAAAAAAAGAAACGGCGCAATCGTCCACGCCGGAATCACAACCTTGCCCGCTTCGCTCACGCCCGGCGGCAGCACAATCCCAAGAATCACGCCGAAAATCGCGCCCACCACCGCCGAGACGGCCCACATTCTCGGCCCGTGCCAGAAGAACCGCGTTGAGATCTCGTCATCACCGTGCATTCAATTCATTCCTCGCGCCCAAACCCCTCACTCAAGTCCCGCCGCGGTCGCGGCCAACACACACCGCTCTCCCGACCAAAGCACCCGCGCTCCCGGACAGCGCGATCGCGAAGGACAGTCCTTATTGAAGATACCTCTACGGATACTCCTGCCGAACCGGCCTGATGATGACATCGCCAATCTGCACCGCCGGCGGCTGCGACACCACGAACCCAATCAGCCGCGCAACATCCTCCGGCGCCAGCACCGGCCCGATCCGATCCACCACGTTCTCGTACCACTTGGGGTCATACCCCGCGACGCCCTGAAACTCGCTCGTGACAAAGCCCGGCGCAATCAGCGTCACGCGGATGCCCTTGGCCCCAAGCTCCCTCCGCGCACCCTCCACAAGCCCATGCACTCCAAACTTCGTCGCGCCATACATCGACGAGAATGGCGACACATGCTTTCCGACGATCGATCCAATCACAATGATGTCTCGCGGCCGCTCCAGCACCTTCGCCGCGCTCGGCGAGTCGCCATGCTGACGCTTGATCTCCGCGAGCAACCGATTCCCCGCGCCGCGGATCATCCGAGCCACGCCCATCAGGTTCGTCCGCACCATCTCTTCCCACTGCGCCGGGTCCGAATCCATGACCGAACCCTTCAGCCCGCGCCCCGCGTTGATCACAATCAAGTCCGCCTCGCGCCCCGGCTCACCAAGCGAATCGCGCGCCGTGTCCAGCAGCCGCGCAATCACGCCCTCATCTGAAGCATCACCCGCAACGCCGCGAACACGCGCTTCGCCAAACTCAGCGGCGATGTCACGAACACGCTCCTCACGCCGCCCGTTCACAACGCAGAACGAACCAAGCCGAGCAAGCTCGCGCGCAATCGCCAACCCGATGCCAGCCGTGGAGCCCGTCACAACAGCAACACGACCATGAAGTGGATTCGTCATGCAGCGAGAGTACCCCACAAGCAGCACCGGTCCCCCGGCCGGTTCCTTCCAAGACCCAGCCCAAGACTCCTCGGCACAACGCCACGGGTACCACGCCACTCCGCTGGCGCGTTCCTTCAAGGCCAAAGGCCTCATCGCTCGCAGCCGGGCCGTGGAGGAGGCTCTGCGACGACACCCCCGGACAACAAGCCGCAAACATCAAATCTTGCCCCTTGCCTTCAGCAGCCCGATGGGCTGCTCGTGGCCCACGCCAAACACTCCCGGCACGCACTCGGATCAAGCTCGGACCATGCGACTTCCCGGCCCCAGTCCACAATGCCAAGTGCCTTCCGCCGATACCCTCCCCCCATGCCCGCGCAAACACCTCTCTTCGGCTCTCACCTCTCGATCGCGGGCTCGATGTGCAACGCACTCACCGAAGCCACAACGCTCGGCCTCGGCTGCGTCCAGGTCTTCACCAAAAACCAGCAGCAGTGGAAGGCCAGGCCGCTCGATCCCGCGATGGTCACCGAATGGCGCGCCCAGGTCTCCGCGCTCGGCTGGAACAAGGGCGGCCCCGACAACCGCGGCGGCATCGTGAGCCACGCCTCCTACCTCATCAACCTCGCCTCCTGCAAGCCCGACCTCCTCACACAGAGCGTGGATCTCATGACCGACGAGATCGAACGCTGCGAAACGCTCGGCATCCCCTACCTCGTCCACCATCCCGGCTCCTTCGTCGGCTGGACGCGCGAGCAAGGCATCGCCACCATCGCGCACTCGTACAAGGATCTTCTCTCGCGAACTCGCGGCTACAAAACCATCCTCTGCCTCGAAGGCACTGCTGGCGCAGGCTCCCAGCTCGGCGGCCCCTTCGAAGACCTCGCCGAGCTCCGCGCCGCCACTATCAGCGCCGCCAGCGAGCCCGGTCGCGTTGGATTCTGCCTTGATACATGCCACCTCCACGCCGCGGGCCACGACATGGCCACCATCGAATCCGCCCGCGCCACACTCAACCACTTCGACGCGCTCTGCGGCCTCGCCAACGTCAAGGTCCTCCACATCAACGACAGCAAGGGCCGGCTCGGCAGCCACCTTGATCGACACGACCACATCGGCCACGGTTGGGTCGGCGGCGGCGCCACACCGCACGCCAAAGAAGGCATCTACTCGGCCGCGAAGCTCAAAAAGTCCGGCTTCGCCGCCGTGATGCGCGACCCCAGACTCGCTCATGCGGCGCGAATCCTCGAAACTCCCAAGGGCCAGGACGACAAGGGTCGCCAATGGGACTCGATCAACCTCAAGCGTCTGGGCACTCTCATCGAAGAATGACCCGCCGTTGGCCTGTGTTCCACTCCACTCCGTAGCATCTCTTGCCTCTCCTGTCATTCCGCCGCAGCCTGACCTCCCACTCCCAAACACCGCAAGCCAGCTCCCCATATCCTGTCCAACACACAACGCTATCAACACCACATTCACCGCCGCGAGGCGCGATCCGCAACCTCTTGTGCGACGTACCAGCCTCTCCCGGCCGATATCAGCAGTGCCTTTGAGTCGAAGCAGATCCCCAAGCAGACAATCATGCAGTTCACCAAGCAGCCACCGACAGCGTCCGAACAGGGAGGCAAAAGTCGCATCATGAGCTACCCGGACCACAACACTCGTCCCGCAACCTCCGCCCGCGGCCGCCAATCGGGCCGCGCCGCGGGCTTGCTCTTTCTCGCTGGCTCCCTTGCCATCGGCGGCTCCTTCAGTCTGCTCGGTTGCCAATCGCTCGACAACGCCGCGAAGCTCAACAAGCACCGCGAGCCCGCCCAGGTCGACCCCGCAAACTCCGGCCGCCCACCCGCGCTCCTGACCGGCGACACATCTTCCGCCTCGGGCCAGTCCACTCAGAGCGCCTCGGCGCCCGGGCAAGAAGCCGTCGGCCGCGGCCAAACCCTCTTGAAGCAAGGCGACTCCGAGGCCGCGCTCCAAGAGTTCGAACGCGCCATCGCGATCAACCCCAAGCTCACCGTCGCCTACCTTCGCGCGGGCGACATCTACCGCGAGCAGGGCGACTACGCCGCCGCCGAGCGCCGCTACGGAAGCGCGGCCCAGGTCGAGCCCGCAAGCTTCGACGCGCAGTACCTTCACGGCCTCGCGCTCCAGCTCCTCGACCGCTACTCCGACGCCGTCCGCGCCTATATCCGCGCCCTCATCATCAACCCGCGCGACTTCAACGCCAACCTCAACCTCGCAACGACCTACCTCCAGCTCGGCGAGCCTCAGCAAGCACTCGCCTACGCGCAGCGAGCCGTCGAGCTTGATCCAAAGAGTTCCGCCGCACGCTCCAACCTCGGCGCGGCCTACTCCGCCCTTGATCGCCACGCCGAAGCCGTCACCGAGTATCTCCAGGCCCTGGAGCTCGCGCCCCTCTCGGGACCGCTCCTCCTGAATCTCGCCAACAGCCTCGGCCGCGCCGGCCGCTACGAAGAGATGGTCAACACGCTCGACCAGCTCACCCGCACCGAACCCACCGCCGTCGCCTACGAGCGCCTCGGTGCTGGCCACTTCTACCTGCGCAAGTACCCTGAGTCGCTCGCGGCGTATCGCAAAGCCGTCGAGATCGACCCCAACCACTACCCCGCCTGGAACGGCATCGGCGTCAACCTCATGAACCACTGGATCTTCAGCGACCAGCGCGACGAGCCAGCACGCCAGGAAGCTCTCGAAGCCTGGCGTCGCAGCGTGCAGATCGAGCGCAACCAGCCCAAGATCATGGAGCTCCTCGGCAGATATCAGCGGTAAGAGGAAAGGCACCTGGCAGCAGGCTCGCGGCACTAGGCTCAAGACAAAGATCGCGAAACCGGGATGACCATCTCGCAGCCTGCCGCCAGACTTCAACTCAACCACGTTGCCACTCGACCACTTTTCTTCCGCCTCCCCCTCTATCCTTCCCCATGCCCCACTCGGACCTTGAACTCTCGGTGGTCGCCCCCGCGCACAACGAGGAACCCAACATCCGTCCGCTCGTGGAAGAGATCGACGCAGCGCACGCCCGCGCGGGCATGGCGTACGAGAACGTCGTTGTCGACGACGGCTCCACCGACGGAACTCGCGCCGCGCTCGAAGCCCTCATGGCGACGCGCCCGCACCTGCGCTGCGTCGCGATGACCAACACGCCAAAGGGCAAGGGCAACGGCCAGTCCGCGGCGTTCCACGCGGGCTTCCGCGCAGCGCGAGGCCGCCTCATCGCCGTCCTCGATGCTGATCTGCAGAACGATCCCAAGGACCTCCCCGCGATGCTCGGCCTGATGCGCGTGCAGAACGCAGATCTTGTGCAGGGCGATCGCTCGCACGCGCGCAAGGACAACATCGTCCGGCGCGTCGGATCCATCGTCGGACGACTGTTCCGGCGCTCGCTCCTGGGCGACACCATCCGCGACACCGGCTGCTCGCTGCGCGTCATGACGCGCGAGATGGCGCTGCGCCTTCCGCTCGAGTTCCGCGGCATGCACCGCTTCATCCCGATCACCATCGTGCACCTTGGCGGCAAGGTCGTGCAGATGCCCGTGAGCCACCGGCCCCGCACCGCCGGCACCACCAAGTACGGCATGGGAATCCTGCCGCGCGCGCTCCCGGGGCTGATCGATCTCTTCGCGGTGCGATACATGCGCAATCGCCGCCGCCCCACCACAAGTATCGAAGTCGCCGTGTTGCCCTGGCACGCCGCGCACGCTGAGAACGCGGCTCTCATCGCAACCGAGCTAAAGGCAGGCGCCGTCCACGTCGCTGGCACGCAAGGATCCCACGCGTGAGGATCAACGTGGGATTCAAGTGGGAGCCGCTCGCGCTGATGTTGCTGGTCATCGGGCTGGGCCTGTGGCTGGTCTGGGGCCCGACGAACCCGCGGCCGCGCCCCGGCAGCGACGCGGCAGAACTCCGCGTCGGCAACACCCGCGGCGTCGTCGAGATCACTCGCTCGGCGCCCACAAGCACGACGTCCACCGCCACGACCGAGCCGCGGTTCCGCGTGATGCTGCGCGATGGCTACGTCTCTCATGAGATGGGCGAGGCCGAGTTCCGCCTGCTCTTCGGCGATGCCGTCACTACGGCCATCATCGCGGACGCGTCCAACCCGATCTACAACCTGTTCAAGATCACCTCGCTCACCAATCTGGTCTGGGTCGGCATCGGACTCGCGGGACAGGCCGCGTTCTCGGGCCGCATGCTCCTGCAGTGGCTCGTGAGCGAAAAGAAGCGAGAGTCCG
>JBBQGR010000025.1:0-14496 GCA_038323185.1 Phycisphaerales bacterium
GGCCGAACTGGACGCTGCGGGCAAGGACAAGAAAAAACTCACGGCCTTTCAGGACAAACTAGCCGCGCTGCGCTTCCTTGACCCCGCCTGCGGCTGCGGCAACTTCCTCGTGGTCACGTACCGCGAACTGCGGCTCTTGGAACTCGAAGCCCTGCTGCGCCTCTACGGCGGCAAGCACGACGCCGAACGCCTGCTGCTGGACTCGCTGCTGAAGGTGGATGTGGACCAGATGCACGGCATCGAGATCGAGGAGTGGCCCGCGCGCATCGCCGAGGTGGCGATGTGGCTCATCGACCACCAGATGAACCAGAAGGTGGGCGAGGCCTTCGGCGCGCCGGTGCTGCGCTTGCCGCTCAAGAAGAGCGCGAAGATCGCCCACGCAAACGCCCTGCAAACCGACTGGAATACGGTCCTGCCCGGCAAGCAGTGCAGTTTCGTGCTGGGAAACCCTCCGTTTGTGGGCAAGAAGGAACAAGATACTGCTCAGAAAGCGGATATGGCCAAGGTGTGGGGTGACGTCAAGGGTTCGGGCATCTTGGACTATGTGACGTGCTGGCACCGCGTCGCCGCGAAGTACATCAAGGGAAACCGGATCAACGTCGCTTTCGTTTCGACCAACTCGATTTGCCAAGGCGAGCAGGTCGGCGTCCTCTGGAAGGAATTGCTAGGCCCTCGCGGCATGTTCATCCGGTTCGCGCATAATACGTTCTCATGGATGAGCGAGGCCCGCGGCAAGGCGCACGTCCATGTTGTGATCATTGGATTCAGCCCCGTCGCAGGACCGGGGATCATCACCGACTACAGCGTTGATGAAGAACATCCGACGATCGCCCGCGTTTCCCGCATCTCGCCGTACTTGGTCGAAGGACCGGCTGTCACGCTTGACAAGCGCAGCAAACCCCTTTGCAATGCGCCACCCATGAACTATGGCAGCATGATGATCGATAAGGACCGCGAACAGCCCGACTCACAGGGATTGCTCTTGTCGACCGCCGAACGCGCGGAGATCATCGCGGAGACACCAACCGCCAAGCCGTTCATCAAGCGCCTCTATGGATCCGAAGAATTCATCAACAACACAGTGCGTTGGTGCTTATGGCTGGTTGACGCTCCGCCCAATCTCATACGCTCTTCGCCGCTCATCGCCGCACGGCTGGAAGCGGTGCGCCGGTTCCGCGAAGGCAGCGACCGAAAGCAAACGAAGGAACTTGCGGCGACTCCAGGACTGTTCGGCGAGAACCGACAGCCCTCCACTCCCTACTTGCTCGTGCCGAAAGTCTCATCGGAGAACCGCAAGTATCTTCCCATTGGATTCTTAAAGCCGGACGTGATCGCGTCGGGAAGCTCGCTCGTGGTACCCGATGCCACGCCATACCACTTTGGCGTCTTGACCAGCGAAATGCACATGGCTTGGATGCGCCGCGTATGCGGGCGGCTCGAATCTCGGTACCAATACTCTTCACGATTGGTCTACAACAACTTCCCTTGGCCCCAAAATGTAAGCGACAAGCACCGCGCCGCCGTCGAAGCCGCCGCGCAGGCCGTGCTCGATGCCCGCGAGCAGTTCAAAGGCCAGACCCTCGCCGACCTTTACCATCCCCTCTTCATGCCCAAGCTCCTCCGCGACGCCCACAAGGCCCTCGACCGCGCCGTCGACAAATGCTACCGCCCCGCGGCCTTCGAATCCGAACGAGCCCGCGTCGAATACCTCTTCGACCTCTACCAGAAACTCATCACGCCCCTCACCGCAAGCGCAAAGAAGCCACGGGGTAAGACGATCGCGAGCGGGGACTCGTAAATGAAACCCACGCCAACCGCCGCCCCCCCTCACCGCGTCGCCCCACTCCCCAGCTTCAGCAAAATCTCCGGCAGATGATGGTCAAACGCCCCTCGCGTCAGCACCTCATCCGCCCCCGCGTCCCGCGCCTGCTGCAACAGATCCCGCGCCACGTGCGGCCCCCAGACGATGATCCGAATCGACCGCTCCCGAGGCGTCGCCGCCACACCGCGCAACCGTTCGATCATCGCCAGCGCCTCGACCGGCTTCTCAAGGTCCAGCAGCAGCGAAGTCGCGTTCGTATCTGCCAGCCGCGCCTCGAGCATCTCCAACGTTCGCACCGGGCGGGCCGCAACGCCGAGGTCTTCCGCCGTCGCCTTGATTCGCGTCGCCCAGATCAAGTCCGCGGCCATAAAGAGCACGGTCGGCGCAGGGCCCTTAAGCGTCGCGTCGGAGGGTGTTGAACTGGGCTGGTCGGTCATGCGAGGTTCTAGGGCGCACCCCGCTTCGGAGCAAGTGAAGTGGAGGGTGGGGCGGGTGGAAGCAGGCTTTGGTTAGGATGCGAGCCACGATCTACGGCCAGAACACGGGTGATGCGAACGCTGGCGGTTTGGGCAACCTTGGCAGCCTGGTCGGGACGACCAGGTTACCCGAGCGGAGCATCCGAAGGGAAAGGGCATGAATCAATTTCATGGCGTTTCGTGGCTTTGGCGCGGGCTGGTGCCTGTTGGCGAGGATTCGGACCCCGTGGCGTGAAACAGACCGCGTCATCGGGTACGATGCCGCGCGGCGGTCGGAGCTTCGCGGGGTGTCCCCGAGGTCTGGCCGACCTAGTCCTGCACGGCCTAGCGCATCGCTGCGCCCGGCGCCTCGCCTCGGGCGAAGGGAAGATTGTTCACATGACCACCGCGGCGTCATCAAAGAAGTCTGTGAAGTCCGCTCCCAAGGGCAAAGCTGCGGCACCGACCAAGGGTGCGCCACTGCCCGGCCCGCAGGACTTCCTTCAGCATCCGATCTTCGATGAGCTCGGCTTCCCCAAGGATCCCGAGAATCTCTATCGCCAGACGGTTGGCTCGATGCTCCAAGCCGCGGACCTGATGAAGCTGCCGCACCACCTGCAGATCATCCTCGCGCAGCCCAAGAACGAGATCATGGTGAACTTCCCCGTCCGCATGGACGACGGCGAGTTCCGACTCTTTAAGGGCTACCGCGTCCAGCACAACAACGCGCTCGGACCCTACAAGGGCGGCCTGCGTTTCCATCACGATGTGCATCTTGACGACGTCAAGAGCCTCGCGTTCCTGATGACCATGAAATGCTCGCTCGTCGGCGTGCCATACGGCGGCGGCAAGGGCGGCATCAAGGTCGATCCGTATAAGCACAGCAAGAGCGAGATGGAGCGCATCGTCCGCCGCTTCACCGCCGCGATTGCGCACCAGATCGGCGCCGACTACGACATCCCCGCGCCGGACGTGGGTTCCAACGCGCAGCACATGGCCTGGATCGCCGACACGTACTCCTTCCTCTCCGAGGTCGGGGGGCGCCAGCCCGAGGCAGTCGTCACCGGCAAGCCCGTCGAGTACGGCGGCTCGCTCGGGCGCGAGAAGGCGACCGGCCAGGGCGTGGTCGATACCCTCGTTGAGCTTCTTCCCGAGGCGGGCATCGACATCAAGGGCTGCAAGTTCAGCGTCCTTGGCTTCGGAAACGTGGGCTCTTGGACCGGCAAGATCCTGCAGGATCGCGGCGCCAAGATGGTCACCGTCATGGACCACACCGGCGGGATTCGCAACGACGGAGGAATTGACGCCAACGCACTCGCCGAACACGTACGCAAGACCGGCGGCGTCGCTGGCTTCAAGAACGCAACTCGTATCGACAAGGACGAGTTCTACAAGACCAAGGTTGATGTCTTCGTCCCCGCCGCGCTCGAGCAGATGATCAAGGAGCCCGAGGCCAAGATCCTCGACTGCAAGATCGTGGCCGAGGGTGCCAACGCCCCGACCACACCAGCTGGCGAGCGCGTCCTTGAGGCTCGCGGCATCGAGGTCCTGCCCGCAATCCTCTGCAATGCGGGTGGGGTCACCGTCTCCTACTTCGAGTGGGTGCAGAACCGCACGTTCCAGCAGTGGGAGCTCGACCGCGTCGACGAGATGCTCAACAAACACATGGTGAAGGCCGCGGCGAAGGTTCGCGACGCTCGCCGCAAGTACAAGTGCAACCTCCGCACCGCAGCCTACATCGGCGCGCTCGAGCGCCTCGCCAAGGCTTACGAGGTCCGCGGCCTCTTCCCGTAAGCGAGTCGCATCGCCCAAGTGGCACCCGCCTCCATGCCGGTGTCTTCCTCTCTTCTCTTCCAGAATGCGCTCCAACAGTTCCGAAAGCCCCCGCAATCGTGGGGGCTTTTTCACGCACTCGATGTGCGCTCAGTTCTACCATCGCGTGGATCGCTGACTCACATTCTCCGTTCAACTCGCACCACCCATCAAGAATCCAGCACGATGTCATACTGGCAACTTGCAATTCTCGTCCTTCTCGCCACCCTCCCGATCGACCTCCTCTTGGTGTGGGTCATCGCCCGCTACGCCGCGGCGGACTTCTTCAATCCACTTGCAGAGCGCTACCCATGGCGCGACCCTCCGCGAGATGCGGTTCGCAAGAACTTTCTCAGCTTCCAGCTTCACGGCTTCCTCAACTTCAGTTTCTGCCTGCACGCCGCGGCCGATGATCGCTTCATCCACCTGATGCCCGCGTGGCTGCCTCGCTTTGCTGGAGCCCGCCCCAGCAGCGTCCCGCGCAGCGAGATCCGGCGCAAGCTCGGGCCTGATTCATCCCAACTCCCATCGGGCACCATCGGCCCGATCTCGCTCCGGGTGTCAGCTTGGCTGTTCGATCAAGCCGCTGAAGACAGGGCTTGAGTTGCGACAGGGATATCAGGGTTCCGATCCTCGCGCGCCCGCGCTTCGGCGTGAGTTTGCCGCGCATCGTCCCAACCCCGGCTCGCTCGCGCTCCTCGGCCTCGGGCTGGTGATGACCAACGCCCGCCGCCGGTACCCGTGAGTGCGACGCCGGGACCGGTGCCTACATCAATCCGCATTTTCACCGCTCAGCCCAGCTACTTCGCCCCGTGCGCCACATCGCCCCAGCCGCCCATCGCTGGGTACCGATGATTCCGGCTCCAAACCTTGGCCCCGACGGCGAGCGCGATCCCTGCCAGCACCATCATGACGCTCAGCCATTGGCCGCGGCTGAGTCCTGCGATCCGCTCGACTGACAAGTGGCTGTCGGGCAGACGCCAGAACTCTGTTACCACGCGCAGCACGCCGTACACCACAAGAAATGCCGAAGCGATCATCCCCGGCGTGCGCGGGCGCTTCCAGATCATCCAGAGCACTACGGTCAGCACGATCCCTTCGGCGAACGCCTGGTAGAGCTGGCTGGGGTGGCGTGCAGCGATGAGTGGGGCGAGATCCGCCGCGATGCCGCGAGAAACGCTCGCGCCGCCGTGGTGGAGTTCGTTCAGGAGTCGCACGTAAGCGCCGTAGTCAGTGTCGGTAGGAAGGCGAACGCGCGCGAGCAGCGCATCGAGCACTACTTCCTGGTCTGACGAGAGCGCCGGCGCGTGCCCACGCGTGACGCCCGCGGGGCCCTCGCGCCCGAACCATTCGAGCCGCTCTTGCGGGAATCGCACGGCCCACCATGGCGCGGGTGTGCCGGGCGGTGAGACGATCTTCCCGAGCAACTCACCATTCACAAAGTTCGCAAGCCGCCCGAGCAGCAGGCCGGGCGTTGCGACAAAGGCCGTGAGGTCCATCACGTGGAGCGTCGGCACCCGCTGTGGCCATGCACCCGCTTGGCTCGTCTCGCCTGGAGGCTGCATCGAGCTCAGCCGCGCCGACGCGGATCGCGCTATCCACCAGCACGCAATCACCACGCCCACCATGCCGCCGTGGCTTGCCATGCCACCCTCGTTGAGCCGGACCACGCCCCACCACGGCGCGCTCTTGGTGAATGACGTCAGCAGCGAAGGGTCGTAGAAGAGGACGTATCCAAGACGGCCACCGACGACCACGCCCATCACCAGCGCGAGCAGCGCGTCGGTGCACTCCTGGGCCGTCAGTGGCGTTGCGTTGCGTTTGGCGAGCCATCGCATCAGCAGCCACGCGATCAAGAACCCGCACGCGTACGAGAGTCCATACCAGCGAAGCCCCATGCTGCCCGAGAGTCTCAGCGCAAACGGGCTGAGGTTGTGGAGCCACGCCGCGTCTGTGATCGCGGCGTCCTGCGCGAGTGACATTACATCTATCATCGAACGCTCTCCGTGCCCAACTCAATCCCTGCTCTGCCCGAGATCCCATAGAAGCGTCGCGTGTTCTCGTTGAGCTGCGCGTGCAGCGCTTCAAACTCGACGCCGCGCTCACCTGCAATGGCGCGGGCCGTGAGCGACACCATCCAAGGCTCGCACGGCCGCACTGATCGGTGCGGCTCGGGCGAGAGGAAGGGCGCATCGGTCTCGACCATCATGCGATCGGGCGGGCACATCTTGGCCGCCTCGCGCACTCCGGGCGCGTTCTTGTACGTCACCACACCCGTGAAGCTGAGCCACGCGCCAAAGTCAAGCACGGCCCGCGCATCCTCGGCGGTTCCCGTGAAGCAGTGGAACACAAAGCGCTCGCGCGGCAGCCCACTCTCGCGCAGCACCGGGATCAGATCCTGGAAGGCCTCGCGGCAGTGGATCACGATCGGCTTGCGGATCGGGGCATCCTTGTCCTGCGCGCACGCGGAGATAAACGATAACTGCTCTTCCAGAACCGCTCGCTGCAGCGCCGAGCTCGGCTTCTTGTAGTGATTGTCCAGACCGAGCTCGCCCCACGCCACGCATCGCTCGTGCGCCGCCACGATCCGCAGCTGGTTCCAGTCGTGTGGCCCTTCGTCGCTGTGCAGCGGATGCACCCCCGCGCTGCACCAGACACCCTCGTGCTCCGTCGCGATGCGCAGAGCATTGAGCGCATCGGGGACTGTCGTCGAGATCGTGATGAACCCATCGACGCCCTGCGCCCGCGCCCGCGCGAGGGTGGCGGGAAGGCCGCCGGGCATCTTGGGTGGTGAGAAATCCGGGAATGTCAGGTGGCAGTGCGTATCGATCACGGCCTGAGGTTAGCGTGCGGTACCCGTGCCGGAAAACGCCGCCCGTACGGTTGTCCCACCTCGCACCGCACCAACACCGCGATACACTGGAACACCGAGATGGCTGGCACAGCTGGCTCGCCGCCGCACCCATGCGGACCTCCTGGAGAAGCGGATGCCCACGCGTCTTTGGCCCCTTACCACCCTTACTGCACTCATCTTCCTCGTCTCCACCGCGATCCTGACGCCCCACGCCCTTGCGCAGGAAGTCAGGGAGCGGTGGTACATCCTGGAACTCGCTGGAACTCCGGCGGGGCACATGAGCAGCATCGTCACCACCGCTGGCGACGGCGATGCCAAGACCATCACGACCGATGCCTCGCTCGTGCTCTCGATCGCGCGAGCTGGCGCGAAGATCAGTGTGATCCAGGAGTCGCGCTTCGTTGAGACCGCGGCGGGGAAGCCCGTTTCGATGCGCTCCCGCCAGGTCATGGGGGGAGAGATCATCCAAGAGTACGTCTTTAAGGATGACTCAATTGAGCTCACGACGCGGCAGCCCGCCGGAGAGCCGAAGGTCAGCACACTCAAGCTCCCCGAGGGGACGTGGCTCCCGCCCGCCGCGGCGGAGGCCTACGCACGTCAGCGCGTTGCGGGTGGCGCCACCGAGCTCACCGTCCGCACCATGGACCCGACCCTCGGCCCCACGATCATCTCCGCCGAGCGCAAGATTGGTGCGAAGTCCACGATCCAGCTCGCTGGCCGCGCAATCGAGGTGACCGAGCACACCGTCACGATGAGCAACATGCCCGGCATGAAGACCACCGAGATGGTGGACGAAGCGGGCGAGATGGTGCAGAGTCGCACGCAGATGGGCGGCATCCCCATCGTCATGACCTCGGCCACGCGCGCCGAGGCACTAAAGGAACGTGCGGGCGAGATTCCCGAGCTGATGACGACGACATTCGTCAAGCCCGACAAGCCCATCAAGCGGCCGCGCGACACGATCCGCGCGTCGTACCTCGTCCAAGTGAAAGAGGGCCTGCCCGTTGAGCTTGCGACGACCGGGGCGCAGCGCGTGCAGAATGTTGATGACAAGACCGTGCGAGTCATCATTGACACGGTCGCGCTCGAGGCCGCTCCGAAGGAAGACGCTGAGAACGCCGCCTTCCTCGGCTCATCCGCGATGATCGAGCCGAAGGACGCGAAGATTATCTCGCTCGCGCAGCAGGCCGTCGAGCAGGCGCGCGTGAAGGGGCGGCCAAAGGCCGAGATTGCCGAGGCTCTCCGCCGCTTCGCGCACACGTACATCAAGAAGAAGAACCTGGGAGTGGGCTTTGCCTCCGCAACGGAAGTTGCACGGTCGCGCGAGGGTGATTGCACGGAGCACGGCGTCTTCCTCGCTTCGCTCCTTCGCGCCCGCGGCATTCCCGCTCGCGTTGTTTCGGGCCTCATCTACGCGGACAGTTTCGCGGGCAGCCAGAACATCTTCGGCTACCACATGTGGACGCAGGCGCTGCTCGATATCGATGGCGCGAAGCGCTGGGTCGATCTTGACGCGACACTTCCCGCCTCGCATCCGGCTGATGCGACGCACATCGCCGTCGTGACGAGCGAGCTTGCTGATGGTGAGCTTGGCGTTTCGATGATGCCCGTGGCGCAGATGATGGGACGCGTCGGCATCGTGGTCGAGAGTGTCGAGCATGCCGAGCAAGCTGGGCCCACCGGCGACACCAAGTCGGAGCCCAAGTGAGATGACCGCGGCGTCGGCACCAACCATCCCAGCACGCGATCAGCGTGGCCACAAGGGCACCTTCGGCACCGTCGTTGTGGTGGGGGGATGCGCCATTCCCGCCAAGCGCATGGTTGGTGCGCCCGCGCTCGCAGCGCTCGGTGCGCTCCGCGCCGGCGCGGGCCTCGTCAAGCTCGCATGCCCGGCGGATGTGCTTGGCGGCGCGATGGCCCTGTGCCCATCCGCAACGGGCATCGCGCTCGCGAATGACGCCGAGGGCAATCTGATCGCGCATGAAGCCGCGCAATTGCTTGATGGGATCGTGAATGACCTTGCGGGGCGGCCGGGCGCGATCGTCATCGGCCCGGGCCTTGGCCACGGCGATGGCCCTCGTGCGGCGGCGCTCCGGCTCGTACAGCAGCAAGACGTGCCCGTGATCATCGATGCCGATGCGCTCAACGCGCTGGCCGAGATCCCCGAGCTCTTCCGTGACTTCCATGCGCGCGCAATCCTGACGCCGCACCCCGGGGAGTTCAGGCGCCTCGCGGCCTCTCTGCGCATCGCGTCTGACCCCATCGACCCAAGCACGCGAGAAGCCGCGGCGATCGCCCTCGCGCAGCGACTGGGCTGCGTTGTCGTCTTGAAGGGACATGCGACGGTCGTCACCGATGGCCTCGAAACCTGGACGTGCAGCCGAGGACACGCCTGCCTCGCAACCGCTGGCACCGGCGACGTGCTCACCGGCATCATCGCGGGGTTGGTTGCACAGTTTGTTCCCGCATCTATTGCCACGCTTCATTCAAAGGCGCCGCCCGATCCCAGCAAGCTCACGCTGATGCACGCCGCGCGAGCTGCGGTCCAGGCCCATGCCCTCGCGGGCGAGGCGTGGTCCAACTCCCGCGCCGCCGCGGCGGGCATGCTCGCCACCGAACTCGCGGACCTGCTCCCGCAAGCCCTTGAGTCGATCCGACAACCAACGTAGGACCAAAGACGCCTTCACTAGCAAACGCTTCTTCCTCTTCTTCCCACTTCATCGCTGCCTCGCTCTCTCGCTGCCTCGCTTCTCCCCTCCTCGCACTCGTTCTCTGGAGCTCTCGCATGTCTCAGGCTGGTGAAACCGTCTCCGGTGCCGCAGGTCAGCGTCGTGTCATGGCACCCGTGCCCCACGTCTACATCTCTGACCTTGGCGAGCCGCCCGTGAACGTCCGGGGCGTCTACGCCATCGTCAATCGCCAGCTCGGCATCACGCGAGAGAGCCGCAAGTACTACCTTAAGTGCTTGATCGGCGACAAGAGCGGGCAGTTGCCCGCACGCATGTGGACCATCGATGAGGACACGTACACGCGGCTTCCCGTCGATGGCTTCGTCTTCCTCGAGGGGCAGACACAGTCGTACCAGAACGAGAGCCAGCTCATCATCACCAAGGTTGAGCCGACGGAGCCAACGGCCGAGCAGATGCACGAGCTGCTCCCGAGCACGACGCGGAACGTCGACGAGATGTTCGCCGAGTTGTCCGCGATGCTCGGCACGCTGCGTCACCCCGCGATGCAGGCCTTGGCGAAGGTCTACCTCGCGGATGAGCATCTGATGGATGGATTCCGGCGCGCACCCGCCGCGAAGAGCATGCACCACGCGTACCTCGGCGGCCTGCTGGAGCACACGCTCACGCTCATGAAGCTCGCGGACCTCATCTGCCCGCTGTATCCACGCATCAACCGCGACCTTGTCGTCATGGGCCTCTTCCTCCATGATCTCGGCAAGACGCGCGAGCTTGTCTACGACCGTGCTTTCTCATACACCGATCGGGGCGAGTTGATCGGCCACATCGTCGAGGGTGCGCTGATGCTCCAGGAACGCTCGCAGCTTGTGATGCGCGAGCACGGCGTACGGGTCCCCGCCGCGGCGGTCATGGTGCTGCAGCACATCATCATCAGCCATCACGGCGTCCCCGAGTTCGGCGCGGCGAAGATCCCCGCAACGCCCGAGGCGATCCTGGTGAGCCAGCTCGATAATCTCGACGCGAAGACCACGATGTCCCTCGCGGCGGCAAGGCCAGAGAACGCCGCTGGCTTCGATGCCGGCGCTACGTGGACCGAAAAGCAGTGGGGGCTCGACACAAAGCTCTACCGGCCCGATCCCCTGGCAGGGTGAGGAGGCCGCGGCAAGTTCATGGAACGCAAGTCGCACCGGACACTGTGCCGGCGCTTTGCTTTGGAATGAGAAACCGGCCCAGTGGGCCGGTTTACGATGCTGCGTGGGTACGCGCGTGCTGGCGGGTCAGCGTCCGGGCTTACTTGTGCTTGGTGTCGCCGCGGGCGAAGATGCTTGCGACATAGTTGAGGACGTCGGTCGCGCTCGCCTCGTTGTAGCCGAAATTCTTGATCAGGCGTTGCTTGACGACATCGATCTTCTTCTGCGTGTCGTCGTCGACGACGCTGGAGACGAGGTTCTTGAGCTTGATGGTGTCGCGTGAGTCCTCGAAGAGCTTGAGCTCGAGCGCGCGGTAGAGGCGTGCGTTGGTGTTGTAGTCGAAGCGCTTGCCATCGAGGGCGAGGGCGCCGATGTAGTTCATGATCTCTTGGCGGAAGTCTTCCTTCCTGCTGTCGGGGATGTCGATCTTTTCTTCGATCGAGCGCATGAGGCGTTCGTCGGGCTCCTCGTCCTTGCCGGTGTACTTGTTCTTGACGCGTTCCTTCTGCGTGTACGCACGGACGCTCTCGATGTAGTTGGCGCAGAGGCGCTTGATGGCGTCCTCATCGGCGGAGATGGCGCGCTGGACCTCGCCCTTGATGATGTCCTCGTACTCCTCCTTCACGACGCTGAGGAGTTCGCGGTATCGCTTCTTGGTGTTCTCGTCGCTGATGAGCGAGTGGTGGGAGAGGCCGCCCTCGAGCTCGTTGATCACCATGAAGGGGTTGATCGTGCGCTCTTCGATGGCCTGACGCCCGACCATGGCGTTGGAGACCTTGTCCTGGATGTAGCGCGGCGAGATGCCGTTCATTCCCTCGCGGGTGGCTTCCTCCTTGAGCTCCTTGACGGAGTCCTCGGTGAAGCCGGGGATGGACTTGCCGTTGTAGAGCTTGAGCTTCTGCAGCAGCGTGAGGCCGGCCTTCTTGGGCTCTTCGAGACGCGTCAGGACAGCCCACATCGCCGCGACCTCGAGCGTGTGGGGGGCGATATGGATGTTGCGGATGCGGTCCTCGGAGAAGTCCTTCTGATAAATGCGGATCTCATCGTCGAGGCGGATGTTGTAAGGGATATCGATCTTGATCGTGCGGTCGCGGAAGGCCTCCATCATCTCGTTGGACTGGAGGCGCTTGTACTCGGGCTCGTTGGTGTGGCCGAGAATGACCTCATCGATGTGGGTCTGCGCGAACTTCTTGGGCTTGATTGAGTGTTCCTGCGAAGCGCCGAGCAGGTCGTACAGGAACGCGACATCGAGCTTGAGCACCTCGATGAACTCGCAGACGCCGCGGTTGGCGATGTTGAGCTCTCCATCGAAGTTGAAGGCGCGCGGATCGCTGTCGCTGCCGTACATCGCGATCTTGCGGTAGTTGATGTCGCCTGTCAGCTCCGTTGAGTCCTGGTTCTTTTCGTCCTTGGGCTGGAAGGTGCCGATGCCGACGCGGTCCTTCTCGGACAGCACGATGCGCCGGACCTTGACGTGGTCCATCACCTTGCGCCAGTCGCCCTCGTAGAAGGCCATCAGGTCCTCGAGCACCTTTCGGCAGAAGGGATCGGGATCGCCGGTGACGCGGAGCTTGCCGTGGTGATGTCGTGGCTTGTAGACCGCGTTCAATCGCGCGAGCACATCGCCCCGCGCCTCCTTGGGGATCAGCACAAGCGGCTCTTCGTGCATGGGGCACTTGAACTCGTGCGTGCGGAGTGCCTCGCTGGCACCGGGGACGGCGGCGCTGACCTCGCAGTTCGCATCGAGCAGCCACGAGAAGGAGTAGAGTGCGCCATCCGACGTTCGGGAGTAGTGCTCGACGCCCTTCTTAAGGAGGCGTGCGATGGTGGACTTGCTGGATCCGACGGGGCCGTGCAGCAGCAGGATTCGCTTATCGGTGCCGTACCCCTCCGCCGCAGAGCGCATGAAGTCCACGAGCTGCATCAGCGCCATGTCGAGGCCGAAGATGGCGTCGGCGCCCTGATCGAAGGGATCGGAGAAAAAGTGGTAGCGCACCACGTCCTTCTTGAAGGCGCGATAGTTCTCACGCCCGTGCGCCACGATGGCGTCATAGAGGCGTTGGTAGGCGTTGCGAGCCACGCCGGGGTTGGTGGCGCAGATGTCAAGGTATTCCCAGAACGTACCGCTCCAGTGTTGGTCCTGGAAACGCCGGCGATCAAGCCGCGTCTCGACGGCGGCCATCAGGTCGCGACCGGCAAGGATGGAGCCCGAGTCCTCGCGAACCGAGGACGAGGCCGACTGGCTCGACACGATCTGCGCGCGAATCTCGTTCATGGCCTTTGCACTCCGGGCGGTGCCGGGTTCGTCCCGGCTCGCCCTCACATGCCCCTTCAAGCCCGATCCTGGCCGCGGCCCGGCTCAACCCATCCTTCCACTATCGGTCGCTTTGCTCCCCCAGACCAACCTTACCAGCAGGATCGTGGATCTCTGTACCGCGATGTTTGTGCGATCCCATCTTTCTGTACGTGCCGCGGGCCGTTCGGATCGATGGATTTCGTTCGGCTCTGTTCTTCCCCAGCACCCAGTTCGCGATCCCCACTTCCTCCCTTCTTCCGCGCGGCCATACGCTGGCCCTTATGTCATTTGGACTTGGAAGAGGACGTGAGTTAGACGATGCGCCGGGCACCATCGGCGTGGCGCCGTTGGACTATCCGCCGCTGCCGGATTCGATCGGTACCGATCCTGAGTCGGGGCGACTTGATCCGCGCGCGTGGTTTGCGGATCCCAAGCGACCCTTCGAGATCGAGATCGGCTGCGGGAAGGGTTCGTTCATCCTTCAGGAAACGCTCTCGCGGCCCGGGACGAACTTCCTTGGCATCGAGTGGGCGCGCGAGTTTTACTTGTACGCCGCGGACCGGCTGCGGCGGGCGATGCGAACCAACGTGCGGATGCTGCATGCCGACGCGACAGACTATGTGCGATGGCGCTGCCCCGACGCGTGTGCTGATGTGGTGCACCTCTACTTCAGCGACCCCTGGCCAAAGCGCAAGCACCATAAGAACCGCGTGGTGCAGCACCGCTTTCTCGCAGAGATCTGGCGCGTGCTGCGTCCCGGAGGCGAGCTGCGCATCGTGACCGATCACGACGAACTCTGGGTGTGGGATCAGGAGCACATCAAGGTCTGGACCGATGCGGAGGCATGGACGGGCTGGATCGTGGGCGGGCGAAAGGCGAACCCGGATTCGGGAGGCGCGCCGGTGCCGGAGCGACTGATCCCGATGCTGACGATGGACCAGGCTCCCTTTGAGCTGCTGCCATTCACGCCGCCGGAGTGGGCCGAGGAGGGGGAGACGGTCGCGACGAATTACGAGAAGAAGATGTGCGTGGAGGGGAAGACGCCGCACGCGGGGGTGCTGCGGAAAGCAAAGAACGAAGCATGATTCGTAGCGCGGCATGGGATGCTGGCCGGAGCGATGGCGGTGGAGAGATGGTCCCTCTTCGCTACTTGCCGTGCAGCAGCAGTGATGCTTGCAGGAAGGCGCGCTCGAGGACGACTGGCGGGTCGCCGAGGCCTGACTTCTGGCGCACGTCGCTCTCCATGGCGATTCGGAGGATGTCGAGCGCGACGCCCGGCGGCGTGCGTTTGGCGGCATCGATGAGCATGTCGCGGGAGGGACCCCAGAGCTTGAGGGCCTGCACGATCTGGTCGGGGCGTTGGCCTGCGTGGATGCCGCG